>JBBRTP010000095.1:0-1937 GCA_038244255.1 Candidatus Saccharimonadia bacterium | reverse complement strand
CGAAGCAAGCTCCTGCCCTATTCGAAAAGGCGAATCTGGAACAGAAGCGGACTTTGCTTAATTTAGTACTTTCGAACTTACGGCTTGATGGCAATTTATTGCTGTGGGAACTAAAAAAACCATTCGATACAATGGCTTTTTGTAATGAGAACTCTAATTGGCTGGGATGGTAGGATTCGAACCTACGATCTCTTGAGCCAGAATCAAGCGCCTTACCACTTGGCCACATCCCAATAACGAACTCGACTATCTTACCTGGAAAGCGCCTCGAGTTCAATGAGACGGTAGGCTAGAGAGCGTACCAGTCGGTGGGATTGATGTCCTTGACCGTCTGAATGCCCTTAATCGTGACAGGCAGATAAGCCTTGTGGTCGGCCGCCGGACAGCTGGCAGCATTACCGCAAGTAACATATTTGTTGTAATAAGCCTTGTAGTCGGTGGTAAACGATCCAGCTGGTGCTTGGAGACTCGCATAGACGTAATAGGTTCCCGCCGGCACCGAGAGTGAATAGGCTAATGATCCAGCGGCGCTCCCGCCGTTCTTAACACAGATCGGTGTAGCGGTGGCGTCGGTCGACTTGATGGCGCAGATGGTTTGAGCTGGAGCCGTACCAGCCGGATAGCCGATGGTCCCGGTGATCGTGCCGCTGGCGAGCGGCGTCGGTGAGATCGATGGTAATGCGCTCGGTGACGGAGCTGGCGTCGGGCTCGGAGATGCCGTGAGCAACCCCACCTGAGACTTCAGATCGGCCAGCTGCGCCGCCTGATCTTGATTCTGTTGAGTCAGCTGTGAGTTCTGCCACCACAACCACCCGGCCAGGCCGGCCAGCACTGCAATTGCAACCACCGAACCTATCATTACTGTTCGCTTTGAGTTATACCACGCCATAGCTCCACACTCCTCTTGGCTTTAAAGTATGCCGACCGAGCCCCATAGGTGTCAATCGGCGTCGCCGGTTGCGAGCCTACCAACGATGACGGCCCGTATGCTGGAGCGGTCGATCGCGCCAAAGTGGCGGCTATCCACCGATTCATTCATATTATCCCCCGCCAACTGGATCAGAGCATGATCGATAGCGGCCACTCGCTTAATGAGCGGACGGTCGCCAACGAGCGCCACCACGACTTGGCCGACCCGGGGACGCGCCCATCGCGCACCCAGCAGAACGTCACCCGGCCGATACGTCGGCCGCATACTATCACCTACCACGCGGTAGAGTCCGAGCGGCCAGCGGATCATTTCTTCGCTAATCGATTATCATCTCGGGTGCGTAACTTCGTCATCATTGCCCCAAAGGCTTCGTCGAGATCGATCTTCTCTGAGTTCGCTAAACAGATGAGGGAGAACAAGCAATCGGCTATTTCAAGCGACAACTCGGCATCATCTTCGCTGCCCTTCTTGGGTTTGGATCCATATCTGTGGTTAAGTTCGCGGGCCAGTTCTCCGATCTCCTCCGATAATCGAGCAAACATCGAGAGCGGCGGCCAGTAGCCTTCCTTATACTTCCCAATCCAGCTATCGACTTCGGCCTGAGCCTCTTTAAATGCCATCGTTACGCCTTCTTGGTGGCGGCAAAGATCACCGCGATCTCATCGATCAAATCGAGCAGCTTCTGCGCATCGGCCGGATCGACCGAGTGCTTGGTCTCACCCGCCGCCTTAGTCGCGCGCCAGAAGAGATCATGCAGACCTGGGTGCTCGGCGAGGTGCTCGGGCTTAAAGTAGTCGGTCCATAGCACCCAGAGGTGCCGTTTGGCGAGCTCAGCGCGCTCCTCCTTAATGATGAGCGAACGCGTCTTGAAGATTTGGTCCTCCGAGGCGGCGGACTTCTCCATAATCTTCTGCACTGAGAGTGCCTCGATACGAGCCTGGGCAGGATCATAGACGCCGCACGGCAGGTCGCAGTGGGCGTAAACGGTTTGGGCAGGTAGTAGGTG
>JBBRTP010000094.1:0-1951 GCA_038244255.1 Candidatus Saccharimonadia bacterium | reverse complement strand
CCGTCGGCAAATCGCTTACCCTCTGGCGAGAGCTCATAGTGGCCATCCTCACGCTTAACTACGAGCCCATCCTTCATCACCTGGCGCAGGTGATACATAAAGAGATTACCCTCGATATTATCGGGTTTGAGGTCAGCATAGCGCCGGGTCGGATGGCGCATCAGTTCGTTTAGGATGTGCTGCTGTAAGCGGTGCATAGTGCGGGTAATTATAATTGACTCAAAGTCATTCGACTAGATAGGAATTTGGCGCAAGGCTACGATCAAGTTGCCCAAACGGAAGCACGTTGAAATGGAGGAGGAATGGCCGTGTCACGGTACCAGGCATGTAACGCCAAGATCTTCGATGCGGCCGGTCAGCTAATCGGTCGTTGCTGTCTCGGCCGACGGCACATGATCGATTGTCAGCCGGCGGAGGCCGATTGTTTGCTATTTTCCAACCCCTAGGGAGTGAGAATGAATCCGCTTAACGATGAGGTCGCGGCGATACATATCGCGATTCGAGGCGTGTGCAATCCCCCACCAGCGATTAAACGAGCCGCCAAGACCCTTCAAACGCTCCAGCGGCGTATCGATGAGCACAACGCGCAACCCGAGCGGGCCGTGGAGGATTACAGCACCGCACGTATACAGCTCGTGTTCGACTGGGCGATTGAGCACCAGATGGGATTCTGCTCAATCGGTGACCATCTGACGCCACTAGATGAAATCGAGGGCCTCATAGTGACAGGTGCCTACGTCTCCAGTGGATACTACGAATCGCTCCACAGCTACACCGATCGCAAGACGGTCTGCCGCCAACACCGACACGGCCTGGAGTCGGGCTCGGGTCGCTACGACGGCGAGTTTCGGAACTACCAGTCGTACGAGCTCAAAGAGGCCGCCACCTCGCTGGGTAGGTTGAGCTCGAACCCATACCTCGAGCGGCTGGCCAAGGCCCACGGCATCGAGCTGCCGCCCAAGGCCAGCTACGACCGCCACAAGGGCGTTACCATCGGTGATATCCTGATCAAGCTTTAGTCGGACTAACCTCCGGCTTTATTTATACCAAAAAACCGCCCGAAGGCGGTCTCTTTGGCTTCGATCAGGGATCTTAGTAGCGAGCGAAGTGAGCAAAGGCCTTGTTGGCCTCGGCCATACGGTGCGTATCTTCACGCTTCTTGATGGCGTCACCAGTATTGTTATAGGCGTTTAAAAGCTCATCGGCTAGTCGCAGATCAAAGCTATTACCACTTCGGGCACGGGCCGCATTTAAGATCCAGTTCATGGCGAGATGAATCTTTCGATCACCACGGACTTCCATTGGTACCTGATAGGTCGCGCCACCGATACGCTTGGCTTTAACTTGGACGGCCGGGGCGACGTTCTTAATGGCGGCGTCAAAGATCTCAAGAGCCGGGGTCTTGCCCTTAGCTTCGGCGGAGGCGAGCGCGTCATAGACGAGCTGCTCGGCTAGACGCTTCTTGCCGTCCTTCATGACCTTATTGATGAGCTTTGTCACCATGACACTGTTATAGCGCAGATCGGGCTCGATGACTCGCTTGAGGGATTTGGTAGTTTTACGGGGCATACATTTCTCCTTTCGGGATACTCCTCCCCTTACGGGGCAGGTGATGCGTTTAAATATATTTAGGACGTGTAAACTGGGATGATGTGCAAGGATTCGAGAGCACTGGAGGGAGCCGTAGTTGGCCTACGGTGAGCGAGGCGCGGATCCGAAGACGCCACAGATCGCCCAGATTACAGGGACTAGGCCGCTTTGTCTTTCTTCGAACCATATTTGGAACGACCCTGCTTGCGCTTGGCGACACCGGCGGTATCTAGGGCGCCGCGAACGATGTGATATCGCACGCCGGGAAGGTCAGGCACGCGGCCACCACGGATCAACACGACCGAGTGCTCCTGCAAGTTGTGGCCGATACCGGGAATGTAGGCCGTAACCTCCATACCGT
>JBBRTP010000093.1:0-1973 GCA_038244255.1 Candidatus Saccharimonadia bacterium | reverse complement strand
CCCGTAGCGCCAGGCAAGCCCCTGCCAGCAGAGTCGGTGCAGGTACTCACGCTCGGTCAGACTCGCCTCGGGTACCGGGAAGGTCGGGATGAGAACCTTGCCCAGTTCGATCTCCACCTGACAACGCTCGGCAATTGTAACAGTATTTTCATACACCTCTGGCAGGTGACTCCAGCGCGCCTTCACCTCACCGGGCCCGGTGATATAGAGCGGCATCTCCATCGTCATGCGATCTTTTTCGTCTAGGGTCTTACCGGTCTGGACGCAGAGTAAAATCTCATGCGCCTCGCGCTCGTCAGGACGACTGTAGTGCGAGTCGGCCGTCACTACCATGGGGGTACCGGTCAGTTTGTTTAGCTCAATCAGGCCGTCATTTATGCGCTTCTGCTCGGCCCACTCGTGCGCGTGATCCTGGAGCTCAAGATAATAATTTCCTTCGCCGAAGGTCGCGCTGTACCAACGCACCACGGCCTCGGCCTCGGCCATATTGCCACTTCTAATGTGGGACGCCACCTCGCCACCGGCACAGCCCGATAGAGCGATAATGCCCTCGTGGTACTCCGTGAGCAGGGCGCGATCGACGCGCGGCTTGTAGTAGTAGCCGTCGAGCTGAGCGATGGTTACCAGCTTCATTAAGTTATGGTAGCCCACGGTGTTATAGGCAAGTAGAATTAGATGATACGGATTAGCGTCCTGACGGCCGGCTTTATCCAGATGGCCACGAGGGGCAACGTAGGTCTCCACGCCAATGATTGGCTTTACACCGCGCTTATTTGCCTCTTTGTAAAACTCAATTACACCGCTTAGCGTTCCGTGGTCGGTCAGTGCAACGGCGTTCATACCCAGCTCTTCCACCCGATCGAGCATGCCGGGTATCTTCTGCAGACCATCAAGCAGGCTGTAGTGACTGTGATTATGTAAGTGTACGAAGCCGGCCTCGGCAATAACCTCAGTCGATTTAGTCACACTCTTTGGCGCCGATTCTGGCACGCGCACATCCCCACTTAGATCTTAATTGTACCAACAAGAATAAGCATAACAATATTGACTTATGGTGCGTTGGGGCGATACGTGGCCGTTATTTGGTGCCGGTCGAGAGCTCGTGTCCTATCGTCTGGAAGAACTGCCCGACGTGAGGCAGTGCACCGAGCTGCTGCAATAGACCAATTAATAAAGCAGCCACCAGAGTAGCGCCTACCACCGTCCCGAGACCGACAAAGACCCCGCGTACGAACGAGCTCCAGATCTGGCGACGGGTACTGTGCAACAGATAGATATAGTCTTTTACGAGCGCCTCTTCGACGGCACGACCCAAGCGTTCGTAGTTTACGCCGGTCTTAGGGTCGGGGTTCTTGGGAGCGAACATTCTAGGCTTCGCCGTCTCCCTTAGTCGATTCGTCGGTCGTCTTAATCTTGTCTTTGGCTGCGACCATCAGGTGCTTGGTCAGGCGCTCGAGCTCCTTCATAACGTCGGTACCTTCATCGAGTAGCGTCTTGACGTTCTTCAGCGCGGTGTCCTTGGTCTGGGCACCGTTTTTGGCCAGGTTAGTGGCGGCGATGCGCAGATCTTGCTTTAAGACTTCGGCGCGGCGGACGAGCTCCTGGCTCTCCTCTTTGGCCTCGCCGCGGAGGTCCTTGGCGGCTTCTTTGAGCGTATCAACGCGGCCGGAGACGTCGTCACTAAGCTTCTCGAGCTTGGCATAGAGATCATCAGCGGCGCCTTTGACGCTGCGCTTGATATCGGCTTGTGTCTCTTTACCGCTCTTGGGCGCCAGTAATAACCCGGCCACGGCCCCGACGATTACTCCGATGAGCGTTCCTTTGGCAAAACTTCCCTTTTTCATGGCTACTCCTTATCTTTATCGGTTGATTTGAACTTACGCATGGCAGCAGCAATGGCAGCCGATAGCGCGACTGGGGCGACTCGCTTACCCACCATCTTGGCGATCTCTGACAGATTCTCGGTGGTCTCT
>JBBRTP010000092.1:0-2075 GCA_038244255.1 Candidatus Saccharimonadia bacterium | reverse complement strand
GGCGGCGATGATCTTCTCGGTGTGAATTCGCTGTAGATAGTGCATGGCGGCATCAAACGACAGACCGTTCTTGACCCCATCGGTCGCAATTATCACATTACGCCCGGCGAGCTGGGCCGGATCGGCCAAGCCGTGTTCGCCGATCACCGTCGTCATGTCATAGATACGGCGCAGCTTCTCTTCTTCGACCCAGGTCCGCATATCCTGCATATACTCCTCCATCTGCCCGGCCGGAATCATCGAGTTGTAAGTAAAGATACCCGTCTGGTCCATAGTCCCAATCACCAAGCTGGCATCCCCCGGCGCGGTAATACGCGAGGTTAGTAGCAGGGTAAGTGCCGTATGCAGGTGCCGGGCGATACGCTCCCCTACTACCACGCCGCCTGGCGATAGCGCCAGAACCACCGTGTTCTCATAGCGGTACTCGGCTAGCTGTTCGGCGAGCTGGTCGCCTGCCTGCGCGCGGTCGTGGAAGTACATACCCTAAGCATAACAAAGATGCAGTTCTTTGCGCTAACGTATAATCAAACCATGACGAACGCGGTGCGATACTATCTGGTGGCGCCTCTGACCTATACGGGGAGAGGTGATGGAACTTTTACCTACGAGTACAGTGACGTGTTAGGAGCCGGTTCGTTGGTAACGGTTTCCATTGGACCGCGAATAAGCATAGCGGTGGTACTCTCTGAGGTATCGAAACCGGCCTTTGCCACAAAACCTATCGCCGACCTTATCGACAAGGCCACCGTACCAGCTTATCTGATCGAACTCGCCACTTGGATGTCAGACTACTATGCTGCGAGTCCATCGAGCGTCTGGAGTACAATTTTGCCCACGGGACTTACCACAAAGCGACGTGAGGTAAAGACGCGCAAGATTCGCGAAGCCGGCGGCTTGCCGCCTGAGGCCCTCTCGGCCGAGCAGACGGCGGCACTAGCTGCGATGCGCAAGTCGCCGCTTCGGGCGCAGCTCCTACACGGGGTTACAGGCTCGGGTAAGACTCGGCTCTATCTAGAGCTGGCTGCCGAGGCACTGGCCGCTAGCCGCTCGGTTATCATATTGGTACCCGAGATTACCTTAACACCTCAGATCGTGGGGCAATTCGAGGCCGTATTCGGCACCCAAGTGCTCACCAGCCACTCCAAGCTCACCGAAGCCGAACGTCACCGTATCTGGCAGCAGGCCTACGATGCTGGTCAGGCTGAACGTCCGGTCATCGTGATAGGCCCGCGCTCCTGTCTCTTTTTACCCATATACAAGCTCGGACTCATCATCGTCGACGAGGAGCACGAGACGAGCTACAAGCAGGAACAGCACCCAAAGTATCACGCGGTGGTCGTGGCCGCCAAGCTGGCGCACATTACCGACGCCAAGCTCATATTGGGCTCCGCTACGCCGGCGCTGAGCGAGCTGTATCTGGCCCGCGAGGGGCGAATTGGCCTAGCCACTATGTACCACAGAGTCAATGGTATCCCCCTCCCCGAAGCCGCGGTGATTGATATGAGAAACAAAGAGTTATTCACCTTGAGTAAATTTATTACTCAGCCACTTTACGCAGCTATAAGCCAAACGTTGGCCGATGGCCGGCAGACACTGCTCTATTTGAACCGTCGCGGCAGCGCCTCGAGCCAAGTCTGTGGCGACTGCGGGCATGTCACCATCTGCCCCAACTGCCAGCTCCCACTCACCTTCCACGCTGACCTCATGCGACTTATCTGTCATCATTGCAACTTCCGCCAGGCGAATGCCGCCGTCTGCCCCGAATGCAACGGTTCCGACCTCAAATTATTGGGCGGCGGTACCAAGCGCATCGAGGCTGAGGTCGAGCGGCTCTGGCCGGAGGCGCGGGTAGCCCGGCTCGATCGCGACAGTGCGACAATCGGCCACATCAAGGCCGTGTTTAGTGGGCTCTCAGACGGTTCCATCGATATTATTATTGGCACGCAGATGATTGCTAAGGGGCTCGATCTTCCAGCCATTGATACCATCGGCATCGTGTCGGCCGATACCATGTTGCATCTGCCCGACTTCACCGCCGCCGAGCGAACCTTTGACCTAATCTCACAGGTCAGTGG
>JBBRTP010000091.1:0-2351 GCA_038244255.1 Candidatus Saccharimonadia bacterium | reverse complement strand
GGGTCTGGAGAAACTACTTTTTGAGATCCTTAGCGACAAGAGCTTGAATCTGGTGCGTATATCTGAGCTTAATGAACTCTTTCCCGATGTCATTGAGACCGACCCGGTGGCCAGCACCTGGGCCTCCAGCCCGCGCGACATTACCGAAGGCATCCAGTTTATCTCCTGGAACGACCCCACCAACCCGATTCATCAGTTACAGTGGCAGCTCAGCGGCCTCACCGTCAACGAATTTTATAAACTACCTAAGGATGATCCCGAGTACCCTCGTTTGCGCGCCAAACTCGACAGCGCCCTAGCTAGCGACCAGTTCTTCTGGGCTTCGGCCAAGCCGTGGTGGAGCTTCGAACAGATAGAAGAGGGAGCCAAGAACCTACTAGAGATCCTTCAGCATCTACCGGCCATCGAGCCCGAGCAGTTCGCCCAGGGCGAGCTCTACTACCATCAGATACTAGCCACCGCCTTCGAATGGAAGCGCTCAGGTAAGCTACTAGAGATGGAGCGTGAACGTGATACGATACTTCGCATCCCCTTCAAGGAGCGCACCCACGATAAGGGGGGCGAGCTCGGTACCGAGTGGAACGCCTTTATTGATATGATGAAGGAGCAAGAGCAGTCCGCCACGGCCAACCGCGATTACGAGGCCGCCATCATGTGGCGTGATGCGCTCTATAAGCTCGAGAACAAGCTCGATATCTACGATTCAATCCACGTCGTCGACTTGTTACGCTCCAAGATGCCAAACGCGGTTGTCGAGGATACACTCAAACGCTATAAGGCCGATTACCTGCGTATTCGTGGCGGCCAACCAGAGCAACGCGGCTCCTAGCCAGACTTACCTAACCGAAGACCCCTTACCCTTATGTCACATCTAGCCGAACTCTCCCCCGCCGTACTAAAGGTACTGGCCGATAATAACTTTGAACCCGTGGAGCTCCTGCGCTATGGTCCGCGTTTTGTGGGCTGCGTGGTAAAACACGGCGATACCGAGGGCTTCTTTAAGATGGTCCTGCCCCATGCGGAGCGCCTTAAGCTGGCAGCCGACGATTACATCTGGAGCCAATACGATGACAGCGAACGACTCGAGCGACGCTTAGTAAAGGAGGCGTTGTTCCTGCAGTTCTTCTCCGGCGAGCTCGGTGGTGCCGGCTTCGAACCTCAAATTATTGCCCTCTCCTCCACCAAGCCAGTCTGGTCGCTGCGTACCTACATTCACGCCAAAACGATGTCGGCCTGGAACTCGGACTTCGTCTTTAGCCCCCGCTTTTACGAGACCTTTACTCCTCGCCAGGCTATCGACTTCTTCGTACGTCTCCACGAGGTTTCCCCCATTATTCCGGTGAGTCTCACCGACCTCATTACCGAATTTAAATCGACGCTACTAGGCCATTACCGTTTTGATCGCAGCATTGAGCTTATGTCGCAGATCCCGGAATTTGCTGGTCAAGCCGACCATCTCAAGGCCAAGTTTGCGGCGGCCAAGCCCCGTTATACCGATTACCGCCGGGTCATTACGCACTTTGAACCGTATCCGCCACACATCTTTGCCCTAAATGGCCAGATGGGTCTTATCGACTGGGAGAATGTGGGCTGGGGTCACCAGCTCCAAGATCTCTCGGTGCTCTACATGCGGCTAGCAGCCAAGCCAGAGTGGCGCACGGAGTATTTGC
The DNA here is from genome assembly GCA_038244255.1 of Candidatus Saccharimonadia bacterium. Classification (GTDB taxonomy): domain Bacteria; phylum Patescibacteriota; class Saccharimonadia; order UBA4664; family UBA4664; genus JBBRTP01. Next base: position 681 of record JBBRTP010000091.1, on the reverse strand, counting down.
AGATTCTAGCAGAGTACGGCTATTTCGAGGGCAACGGGCGCCTCTTCTGGGAGAGCGAGATGCTCATCCAGGGCCTAGCTAACCACCACTATTTCGCCGACGGCGGACCGATAGGCACGGCCGAATACGACGCCACGGCCCTCGAGTTCTTTACCGCCACCGTTCGCGATATTCTGGCCCATAGTGAGTACTTTAAAGCATAGGCGGATCGCCGGTTTGTCTCTATAATTAAGCTTATGAAGCCAGTGGTCGCATACTTCTCAGCCGAATATTCCATCGCCGATTCGCTACCCATCTACGCGGGAGGCTTGGGTATTCTGGCCGGCGACATCGTGATGGAGGCCGGCGCCGAGGGACGCGATTTCCACGCCTTTGGGCTGGTCTATCATAAGGCCTTTGCCGCTGGTGACACCGACACCCGCCTCATGACCGAGCGTCTTAGCGGTGAAGGTTTTACCCTCATACCGGATAGCGACGGCCAGCCGCTCACCTTAACCATTCACTTCGACGCCCGTGAGGTAGCTTTTCAGGCCTGGCGTAAGGATTATGGCAACACGAGCCTGACGCTCCTTGATACCCAGGTGAATGCCAACTCCGTGGCCGATCAAAAGATCACCGACCACCTCTACGACAGCATGCCGGGACTCATGTTTCGTCAGCAGATCGTCCTCGGCCTCGGCG
>JBBRTP010000090.1:0-2362 GCA_038244255.1 Candidatus Saccharimonadia bacterium | reverse complement strand
TTTCACGGATGATGACTTCATCACCCTGATCCAGGAACCAAAGATAGGTGTGATTGTCGCCTCGGTGGGACTTCTCAGTCCGCTCGTACATACCAGATCCAGCGGGGCTCTCCTCAAACCAGCGGAAGCGAGATCCAAAGTGGAGCGGCGAGAGCTGGCTGACCTCAATCCAATGATGGTCTTCCGGCGGTACAATGGGCTCGTTCGAGAGCTTGCCGCATCGCAACGCGGGACGGAGGTACTGGAGCATATCGTCCACCTCTCTTCGGGGAGTGTTACCTTGGCTCTTTCAGTCTGCCGACGAACATCCGTTCATCATGCGAGCATACTGCTTAGAGCAAAGGATCGTGTCAGCCACATACTGACTCACCTATTGTAGCCTCAGACTGAGCTCACGCGCAACCCTTTCGTCTACGCCTGTCAATCGTGATCAACAGATCGATCTGGGGTAAACTCGTTAGGTGAACCCACTACTTGTTGAATTAAATGAGCCCCAACGCCTCGCCGCCGAGACGGTCGATGGGCCTGTATTGATCCTGGCCGGCGCCGGTAGTGGCAAGACCAAGGCGCTGACGCACCGCATCGCCTACTTAGTGGCGACAAAGAAGGTGCGTCCGCTGAATATTCTGGCCGTGACGTTTACCAATAAGGCGGCCGGCGAGATGCGCGGTCGGGTGCTTAAATTACTCGGCCAGAACCCGGAGAATCGCTCGTTTTTTCCATACATTGGGACGTTCCATTCCATTTGCTTACGTCTTCTGCGCCACGAGGCCACCGAGATTGGTCTAGCCAGCAACTTCATCGTCTTTGATGCCGGCGACTCACAGGCCGCCATCAAGCGCGCGATGCGGCTCACCGGCACCGACGAAAAGCAATTCTCGCACGGTCTCATACACGGCCTTATTTCGAGTGCCAAGAATGAGCTCATTGGCAGCAACGCCTACGCTAAGCTGGCTCAGGGCCGGGCTCAATCTGCTGCCGCCAAAGTATACCCGGTGTACGAGACGATACTTAAAGAGGCTGGTGCGCTGGATTTTGACGATCTCATCTTCCGGACCGTGGAGATGTTCCACAAATACCCAGAGATCTTGAAACGCTACCAGGAGCAGTTTGCTTACATCATGGTGGATGAGTACCAGGACACCAACCACGCGCAGTATCAAATCACCAAGCTGCTAGCCGCCGGGCATCACAACCTCTGCGTGGTGGGTGACGACTGGCAGAGTATCTACTCCTGGCGCGGAGCCAACTTCCAGAATATCCTCGACTTTGAGAAGGACTATCCCAAAGCGGTAATTATTAAGCTTGAGCAGAATTACCGCTCTACCAAGCGCATATTAGACGCCGCGCACGCTGTCATCTCCAAGAATCAAGTACGAAGTGACAAGAAGCTCTGGACCGATAAGGGTGACGGCGTGGGGATAGGTGTGGCTAATGTGTACAACGAGATCCAGGAAGGCGAGTGGATTGTACGTAAGGTCCAGGAACTGCTCTTGAGCGAGAAACGCGAGCTTCACGATTTTGCCATTCTGTATCGTACCAATGCCCAATCACGCTCATTGGAGGAGGCCTGCCTGCGCTACAACCTACCGTATAAGATCGTCGGTGGCACACGTTTCTATGAGCGCCGCGAGATTAAAGATGCCATGGCCTTCCTGCGCTTTGTCTATCAGTCGGACGACATCGTGAGCTTTGGGCGCATTATTAATCTCCCGCCACGTGGCCTCGGCGACGTGAGCTTGCAACGCGTTGAGCAGTACCAGCGAGCGAATGGGCTGGGGCTATTGGAAGCACTGCGTCAGGCCAGTCAGATCCCCGGGCTCCAGACTCGCGCCATAAATGCGCTCCACAGTTTCGTCGTGCTCATCGACGGACTGCGCTTAGAGGCCGAGAAGCTCCCGGTGGGTCAGCTATTGGACCTGGTACTAAAGCGATCGGGTTATATCAGTTATCTCGACGACGGCTCGGTGTCGGCGGCCGATCGGATTGAAAACGTAAAAGAACTCTTAAGCGTCGCGGCAACGTATAACGAGCTAACACTCGAAGGCTTTTTGGAGGAAGTTGCGCTCATTGCCGATCTGGATAACTACTCCGATTCGACCAACGCTATCACCCTTATGACCCTGCACGCCGCCAAAGGACTCGAGTTTCCGGTGGTCTTTATTCCCGGCATGGAGGAGGGGATCTTCCCCCACTCGCGTTCCCTCTTTGACGGCGAGCAGATGGAGGAGGAGCGTCGCCTCTGCTACGTAGGGATGACGCGCGCCCGCGAGCGCCTCTTCCTGCTCTATGCCAACTCTCGCATGCTCTACGGCAGTACCAATCACAACCCGCCGTCGCGCTTTATCCTCGAGATTCCGGC
>JBBRTP010000089.1:0-2542 GCA_038244255.1 Candidatus Saccharimonadia bacterium | reverse complement strand
CAAAACCGATGGTGGTAATAGATCATCACACCTCCCGTCAGGATTTTGGTTTTGCTACGCAAGATATCGTCGATGAAGCTGTCGCAACGTCTGAACTCATCACTCAAATTGCTTTGGATTTAGACTGGCCCATCAACGAGCGCGCGGCGATAAAACTTGCCGCGGCGCTCTTAAGCGACTCGCTCAATCTCACCACCAGCGGCACGACGGCCCATAGCGTGGAGATGCTCGCTGAGCTCGTACGACGTGGCGCGAACCTCCACGTACTCTATAAAATGCATCGATCGACCTCGGCGCTTACCCCAAGCCAGATTCATCTGAAAGGCCAATTGCTGAGCTCGATCAAATTCGTCTGTGACGGTCGACTAGCGCTGGCCGAGATTACCCCCGATATCGTTGCGGCCAACCACGATGAGTTTGAGCCGTATAATATGATTATCGGCGAGATGCAGTGGACCAAAGGTGTGGAGTTAGTGGCCGTGTTTAAGAACTACGGGACGAAAATAAATGTACCGCTACGGTCTACTACGGGCATTGCTGGCCCTGTGGCTGAGATATTTGGCGGCGGTGGGCACCCCAACTCTGCGGCTTATCGCACTAAATCGCAAGACATCGAGGCCGAGCAGCGGCATCTTATCGACGCATTCTTAAGCATCACGAAGGACACATCCAATGAGGCTCTATAACACACTGACCAGAGAGGTAGCAGACTTCGTCCCGCTACAGCCTGAATCCGTTACGCTCTATACTTGTGGCCCAACGGTTTATAGCTTCTACCATATTGGCAATCTACGTAACGCGGTCTTTAACGACACCTTACGGCGGTCGCTCGAATCAACCGGCTACACGGTGCGTCACGTCATGAACATCACTGACGTTGGGCACCTTGTCGCCGACGAAGACGACTCGGTCCTAAGCGAAGATAAGCTGGAGAAGGGCGCCAAACGTGAGGGTAAATCAGTGTGGGAAGTGGCCGCGCATTATTCCGAGGCCTTTATCCGAGATATGGCAGCGCTGGGTGTACTGCCTCCAACAGTAAACCCGCACCGCGCCAAGAACAGCGCCGCTGACCCCTATGCCAGGGCTACCGACTTTATCCCCGAACAGATCGAGATGATCGCCGCCCTTTTAGAACAGGGGTACGCCTACCAGACCAAGCAGGCCATCTATTTCGATGTTGAAAAGCTGGCTGACTACGGCAAATTATCCGGTCAAACACTTGCCGACAAGGAGGTCGGGGTTCGAGATAACGTCGTGACCGATGCCCAAAAGCATCATCCGTACGACTTTGCCATCTGGTTCTTCGCCGTAGGGCACTTTGCTGATCATTCGATGCGCTGGCCAAGCCCCTGGGGCGACGGGTTCCCGGGCTGGCACCTGGAGTGCTCGGCTATCGTTCATACATTACTGGGGGACCCCATCGATATCCATACCGGCGGCGTAGATCACATTGGCACCCATCATCCAAACGAGATGGCGCAGACTGAGGCAGCCTATGGCCACGAGCTGGCCCGTATATGGGTTCACAACGAGTTTATCCTGGTAGATGGCGCCAAGATGGCCAAATCTAAGGGCAATACCCATACGCTCAAAGATATTACCGACAAAGGTTATGATCCAATGGCGCTACGCTTGCTCTACCTGCAAGCTCACTACCGTAGCGAGCTTAACTTCACCTGGGATTCGCTCTCAGCGGCGCAGAATACGCTCCTTAATCTGTATGCGTGGGTCGATCTGAAGCACCAGACGAATCTCTCGGAGGTCCGACTTAGTGATGACGATATCTCAAGCTTTATCGACCGGGTTATGGCTGCCCTGGTCGACGATCTGGCGAGCAGCGCCGCCCTGGCCGAGGTATTTAGGCTAAGCACTAGTCTGGCACCCGGTATGACCTATGCCATCGAAGACTTTGACGAGCTGGCCCGTAAGCTCGATAATCTACTTGGATTGTCTTTAAGTAACCGGTCCGATATTACGAAAGAGCAGCATCAAATCATTGCCGATCGGGAATCGGCCAGAGCCGTCAGAGACTGGGCTGGTGCCGATCGCTTGCGCAGTCAGCTAGCTAAACACGGTCTCGAGCTAAGTGATACACCGAATGGCCCGCGCTGGAGGCGGACAACCACGTGAAAGATATCGCAAAGATTGTTAAGTATTCGTGGAACCTCAAGCGTTACTACCTGGTAACGACCGTGTTTGTCATAGCTATAGCCCTGCTTAACCAAGTGGACCCGTTTATCTTTAAAGCGATCGTCGACGCGTTGGTAAGTAAGACGGGGACAGCCGGGTATCTTGGCATCCTGGTGGTGCTGATCTTATTCGTAAGCCTTGCCACCACACTGATTAGTAACGTGCAGGGCTTTTACGGCGATATGCTAGGTGCTAAGCTCAACACCCTGCTCTCTCAGCGCTACTACGATCACATCCTAAAACTACCGCTCGAATACTTCGACAACGAGGTAGCCGGGCGTGTTACCAGCCGCCTCGAACGCTCAATCGTCACGATTTCTAGCCTGATGAACGCCTTTGCCAATAACTTTAT
>JBBRTP010000088.1:0-2615 GCA_038244255.1 Candidatus Saccharimonadia bacterium | reverse complement strand
TAAACTGGCGATACGAATCGGGCTGAAAGGCCACGACCTCGGCACCAACCTCGGCCGGCGCGCCCGCCACGTTAAGACCAAGCTGGCGGCGCAGGACCTCATTGTCACGCTTGGTGTCAGAATCGGCCGCCAGGCGCTGACGGAGCTCGTTGTTCTGCTGCTGAAGAACGGCGTTGTCCTGTGCCAGGTTTCGAACGTTGGCGACGTTGGCAAGAGTCTGACCCACACCGCTTCCGGCACTCGCCAGTCCCCGACTCACCGGCATGATGGTATGCCCATAGACCCATTGTAACGGCGCCAGCAGCCCGAGAAACCCGGCCACCACAATGACAGCGCCGAGACCAACCACGATGAGTATTCGACGGTTAGACTTGGACTTGTTCATGGCTGCCCCTCACTGACAAACAACTTATGACGGCATCGTTCAAGCTACGCCGACCGTGAAGCAGAGAATCCGATATTAGACTATTGTGCATAACTTCCTACCTCGGCATCTTGCCGTATTGAGTTGGTACGAGAATGTCTTTTAGAGCATCAATATCTTCGAGCACTAGCCCGGTACCGCGCGCCACTGCCGTGAGCGGATCGTCTGCTATGTGGACCGGCATCTTAGTCTCCCGGTGAATCATCAGATCGAGTCCCTTGAGCAGTGCACCACCTCCAGCCAGGATGATGCCGCGGTCCATGATGTCGGCCACCAGCTCCGGGGGTGTCTCCTCGATGGTGATCTTCACTGCCTCCACAATCTCCCGCACGCTTTTGGCCAGAGCAGCTCGCACCTGATCGGGCTCTATCATAATCTCCTTGGGCAGGCCGGTCACCAGATCACGCCCGCGCATAGGCACCGGCTTGGCGCCCTGCATGGGATAGGCGGAGCCAATGCTTATTTTAATATTCTCGGCGGTTCGCTCGCCAATCTGGAGGTTAAACTCCTCGCGGGCGTAGAGAATAATATCTTCACTGAGCTCATCTCCGGCCACTCTGAGGCTTCGTGAAGCTACAATTCCGCCGAGACTAATGATGGCAACCTCGGTAGTACCGCCGCCGATATCAACGATCATCGAGCCGGCCGCATCCTGAATGGGCAGACGCGCACCAATGGCCGCCGCCATCGGCTCCTCGATGAGAAACGTCTGACGGGCGCCCGCATTGGTAGCCGCATCCTCCACGGCGCGCTTCTCGACCTCGGTGACGCCACTAGGGATGCCTACAACCACCCGTGGACGCGGGAAGATGCTATAGGACTCCTTGTGCACCTTATTGATAAAGTACTTAAGCATCTGTTCGGTGACCTCAAAGTCACTCACTACACCATCTACAAGCGGCCTCGTTGCAACAATACTAGCAGGGGTGCGGCCGACCATCTTCTTGGCCTCGTCCCCTATGGCCAGAACCTGCTTGGTCTTAATATTTATTGCCACTACGCTCGGCTCGTTAATCACGATCCCCTTGCCCCGAACGTATACCAAGGTATTGGCCGTGCCGAGGTCGATACCAATGTCGTGTGAGAGCATACCGAGTAAACGGTTAATCATAAGGCAAGCGCTTTCATCTCTTTAGTCTATCAGCGCCCTTCCTCAGGCTCAAGGTCAAGATCTGTGTTCACCCGTGCCAGACCATAATCGGCACAAAAATAAAGCATAAGTAATTTATGCAGAGCGAAACAATTTTGTGCGCGTTATGGACGAAGCAGCGCGATACCGTAATTGCCACGCGCCCACATTGCATTGAAGCTTGCCATTGAGAGCTCGAGCTGGCGGCCGGTCCACGGGTCGTTTGCGAGTACCGCACTCGCGTCTGAAGCTACTCCGACAACTACAATTGAGTGACTTACCGAGCCAGCCACTAGGGTACCCGCAGATGCTCCGACACCAACACTGGCGATGACGGGGCCACTGTTAAGGCCGTTTATGAGTTCCTGCAAAGTTGCGCCCTGGTGGCCGCTTAGATGGCGATAGCCGAGCGCGCTCATTGAGTCGATCATGTTGTTATACGGGACGCCTTGGCCAGGGATGAAGTCGTTCGGGCCAACGAGAGCCTGAGGCGTGGTCGAAGCGTTGGCTGGGTTAACGGCATGGAAGTAGCCAAAGACCATCGCGGCCGCGGTCGGTGCGCAGGCGTAACCACCGAGGTAGTCCCCTTGCGCGATCACGGGCGTTTTCGCGGCCAGGCCAGCCGGAACAAAGCTCGCAGCGCTCGAGACGATCGCGGCCTTCGACCGCAGGGCGAGCGTCGAGGCGGGAGCTGCTGATGAACTGGGTGCACGCTGAACCGAGGCTGCCTGAGCCACGGGAGCGCTAGCAGAGCCGACCCACAACAGTGAGAATCCGGCGACAAAGAAGAGATTAGTTGTGAGACGAGACGATCGCATGAGCGACGCCTTTCTCACCCTCCAAAAACACAGTAATGTTCTTTTATACTACAAAACTTGGTAAATGTCAATAAGTGCTGCCCTATCTTTCTAGCGTTTACGTCACGATAATGCTCTTAAATGTGTTGTGGTAGACGCGAGGTATCTGCTACACATCACGAGTACCCGGACGCCGTATTAATTCGACGAGCTCTTAAGCCACAAACTTATATATACAAGAAAAAAGCTAGCCATATGGCTAGCC
>JBBRTP010000087.1:0-2758 GCA_038244255.1 Candidatus Saccharimonadia bacterium | reverse complement strand
TCACTTCCTCGGCACGGCCCCTAAGCTGCTGCTCGCGGAGGAATAGCGAGACCACAAAGGCGACAAGGGCAAACGGGATACCCCAGAGGAAGAGATCGGCGAAGGCGCGGGCGAAAGCCTCAATAATACCAGCGTGGATGACTGGCGGAAGCTGCGCGAGCTGCGCAGCACTGAAGTTGAGGCTTCCACCGGTGAGATGATCGGTGGCGGGGCTAGCTGGGAGCGTCTCACGGAGATGAACAGTGAGACGGTTGATGAGGATCGAGCCAAAGATGGCCGCGCCAAAGGAGCTACCCATGCTTCGGAAGAAGACCACGGTGGAGGTGCCGGTACCGATATCCTTACGATCGACCGAGTTCTGTACGGCTAGGGTCATGACCTGCATAAAGAGGCCAATACCAATACCCACGACAAGCATCCAGCCCGAGAGAACCCACTGGCTCGTGGTAACGGTGATGTGGCTAAAGAGCCAGAGACCAAGCGTTAAGGTGAGGGTGCCAACAATGGGAAAGATGCGATACTTTCCGGTTTTGGTAATGAGACGACCAGATGTGATCGAAGCCGTGAGTAGACCAAATACGAGCGGTAACAGGAGTAAGCCCGACAAGGTAGCACTATCTCCGCGAACGAGTTGCTGGTATTCAGGTAGGAAGATTATGGTAGCAAACATCACAATGCCCGAGAGTCCTGATAGAAGTACGGATACACGGAAGATATCGTTCTTAAAGAGACGTAATGGAATCAGCGGTTCGGCAGCGTAGTGCTCAATGACCACAAAGACCGCTAGAAGGGCCGCACCTGCGCCGAAGAGCGAGAGGATCTGGGTCGAACCCCAGGCATAAGTATTGCCACCCCAGACGGTTGCGAGTAGCAGGCAGACGGTGCTGGCCGTTAAGACACTGGCGCCCAAGAAATCGATGCGGTGCTCGGTGCGGCGTACCGGGAGATGGAGCTTAGCGGCAATGGTAGTCAATGCTAGGAGCCCTAGGGGTATGTTGATGTAGAAGATCCAGCGCCAAGATAGATGATCGGTAAAGAAACCGCCCAGTAACGGGCCGATAATGCTAGATATACCAAATACCGCACCGAAGTAGCCCTGGTAGCGACCGCGTTGCCGTGGCGTCACTACCTCGCCAACAATTGTGAGTGCGAGCACGAATAAGCCTCCTCCACCCAGGCCCTGGACGCCGCGGAAGAGGATGAGCTGAGTCATATTCTGCGCGATACCAGAGAGGACTGAGCCGATGAGAAAGATAATGATCGAGATCATGAAGATCCTCTTGCTACCGTAGAGATCACTTATCTTGCCGTAGAGCGGTGTCACGACGGCGCTGGTCAGTAGATAGGCGGTGGCCACCCAGGAAAGTTGGCTTAAACCATTTAGATCAGAAGCAATCCGAGGTAGTGCGGTCGAAACAATCGTCTGATCGAGCGCCGCAAGCAGCATACCGAGCATCAACGCACCGATGATGACCATGATCTCGCGGTGATCGCGCTCCTCTTCAATGGGTGTCTCGACCTCAGGCAGCGCCGAAGATTCAGCGTACACTGACTGGGTCTTGGCGTGTTTAAATGGATTCCAGGTCATGCGTTCTCCGTTTGGTCTTAGTAAATTAATAACTACTTTAACGCGTAAATTTCGGCCGGTCGAGACGACTCTAGTGAACGCTCACAACCGGTGCTGCCGAAGCCGCGCCGAGTTTGGGCTGCTTGATGAGAACCAGCGCTAGGACCGAGGCGGTAAGGGCAAAACCTACACCAATGAGGAAGGCGGAGTGGTAGCCATCCACGAACGACTGAGCCACCGCGAGCTTGGAGTGGTCGGACGCCGCGAGACTTGCCACCGTCGTAGAGGCCGCTACACCGGAGAGAATAGCTAGTCCCAGGGCACCGCCAATCTGCTGTGCGGTATTTAAGATACCCGAGGCCAAGCCGGACTTGTCGGGGTCGACGCCGGAGGTTGCAGCTATAGTAATGGCTACAAAAGACATACCGAGACCGACGGCCATGATAGCAAGACCCGGGAAGACGTCGACGAAGTAGGTCCCTCCGACCCGGATGTGCGAGAGCAGATAGAGGCCAGTAGCCATAAAGAGCGGGGCGATAACCATGAGGCGCTTAAAGCCCACCCGACCCACAATGTTTGAGGTAATAGTGGCGGTAATACCGATGATGATGGTCACGGGGAGGAAGCTAAAGCCCGATCGTGACGGTGAGTAGCCTAGGATCTGCTGAATGTAGAGCGAGAGGAAGAAGAACATCGAAAATAGACTCGCTGTCACCGGCAGCTGTACCAGGTTGGCTGCAGTGAGATTACGAATCTTAAAGATGCTAAGAGGTACGAGCGGATAACGCGCCAAAGCCTCGTTAACGATAAAGGCGCCCAAGAGACCAGCAGCCAATATGAGTGTCCAGATAGTGTTCGAAGAGACCCAGCCCCAGGTTGGTGCCTTGGTGAGGCCGTAAACAAGCGCGATGAGGCCGGTGGTTACTAGGGCTGCGCCCGGTAGGTCCAGATCGTTATGCTCGGCCTCGGACTCGTGCGCCGGGAGGATTCTCCAAGCCACCACGGCAACCATGAGCCCAACTGGTACGTTCACATAGAAGTTCCAGCGCCAGTTTAAGTACTGCGTGAGGATACCACCGAGGAGCACGCCAAAGGCCGCACCGCCCGCTGCCACAGCGCTCCAGACGCCAAGGGCGCGGTTGCGATCGGCGCCTTCGCGGAAGGTTACGAGCAATATTGATAAGGCGGCCG
>JBBRTP010000086.1:0-2761 GCA_038244255.1 Candidatus Saccharimonadia bacterium | reverse complement strand
GACGAACTGATCGCGACAGCCACGCGCGCTGGTGTTATCTTCACCGTTGGGCATATTGAGCGCTCCAATCCGGTGGGGTTAAAGATGCGAAAGCTTGTCGCATCGGGCCGACTCGGCGATGTGTCGTCGATCATCTCAACTCGCATCGGCGGCTTTCCCGCCAACGAGCCCGAGACCGATGTCATCATCGACCTGGCCGTTCACGATGTGGATATCATGGCCTTCATTAGTGGCCAGACGCCGACGATTCTGGCTTCACACGGCTCAAAGACGTTCCACTCTACCCAGCGTGATTCGGCCGAGATTCTACTAGCGCTCGGTGAGGCGTCCGGCTTTATTCAGGCCAACTGGGTCACACCGGTCAAGATTAGAACCATTACCATTACGGGCTCCCGTGGGTATGCCGTGGCTAACTACATCACACAGGCGATTACTTACCACGAGAGTAGCTACCTGCCCTTTGGTGATGAGTTTAAGACCTATGTCGAGACCTTTGCGCGCTTTACCAAGCATATTGATAAGGGGGAGCTCGAAGAGCCGCTGCGTAATGAGTTAACGGCCTTCATCGAGTCGGCCAAGGCGGGTAAGCCGGTAGAGTCGCTAGTGCGGCCAGAGGATGCCAGATTGGCACTCCAGCTCGCCATGGAGGCTTCAAAACTAGCTAAGAAGTCCGAGGCAGCAGCGTGATTCACGATTCAGCCCACGTATCGGATGAAGCTACGATCGGTGAAGGCACTCGCGTCTGGGATTGGGTCCAGGTGCGCGAGGGCGCGGTCATTGGTAGCCAGTGCAATCTTGGCAAATCGGTCTACATCGATCGCGACGTTCACATTGGTAACAAGGTGAAGATTCAGAACAACGTCTCGGTTTTCGAGGGTGTCACCATCGAAGACGGGGTTTTTGTGGGTCCCCACGTCTGCTTTACCAACGACAAGCTGCCCCGTGCCGTCAACGCCGACTTCGAGCCATCCTCGGCTGATGACTGGGAGATCAGTGAAATTTTAGTGAAGCGCGGCGCCTCGATCGGTGCCAACGCGACCATCTTGCCCGGCGTCACCGTCGGCGAGTTTGCCATGGTCGGAGCCGGAGCGGTGGTTACCAAAGACGTCGCAGACTATACCCTAGTGATGGGAAATCCGGCGCGTGTCGTCGGTAAAGTCGACGCTGCCGGGCACCGGGTCTAACCCCGTATGATAATCGTCATCATCGCCGGCGGCTCTGGGACGCGGCTCTGGCCGCTGAGCACCGGAAATTACCCCAAGCAGCTACTCAAGCTAATTAACGACAAGAGCCTGATACAGAACACCTATGATCGGGTAAAACGTCTTAGCGACGAGATCTACGTCGTTCCCGACATTAGCCACGCTCACCATGTGCGGGAGCAGCTGCCCGAGCTCGATGATGACCATGTAGTGGTAGAGCCGGGACGCCGTGGTACCGCCAACTGTATGTTGGCGGCCTTGGCACACATCGCCAAGCGCCACGACCACGACGAGCCTATCGCCTTTCTGTGGGCCGATCACCATGTCCGCGATACGGCCGGGTTTGTGAGGTCGTTTAAACTGGCCGCCGAAGACACTGCCAAGACGGGCCGGCTGGCGCTCATTGGCGTGGAGCCGTCCTATCCGGCGACCGGCTTTAACTACATTGAGCGTTCCAGCGAGATTGAGGGTCTGCGCGATGCCTACGGCGTCGTGAGATTTACCGAGAAGCCCGACTTTGAGACGGCGAAGAAGTACGTTGCCAATGGCAATTACCTGTGGAACTCGGGTTACTTCTTTGGCTCGGTGAAGACCATTATAAGGACCATGACGGAGGAGGCGCCGGAGCTTAAGACGAGCTACGACCGTTTGGTGGCCGCAGGCGACCCGCACTCTAAGGCCTACGAAGCTGCCTATCTAGCGCTCGAGTCACAGACGTCCGACGCTGCCCTGATGGAGAAGGCCAAGCATCTCATGGTGGTCTCGGCCAACTTCGACTGGATAGACCTCGGCAGCTTCAAAGACCTCCATGAGGCGAACGAATCGGACGAACTGGGTAACCATGTTTACGGCGAGAACGTCTATATGAGTGAGCTCGAAAATGCCTACATTAGAAACGAAGAAACCAAGCCGGTGGTCATCATCGGCCTCGATAACATCGTCGTCGTGAACACCAAAGACGGCGTCCTAGTGACGCGCAAAGATTTGAGCCAGAAGGTCGGCGAGCTGAGCAAGCAGATCCAGGAGCGCGCGAAGGACTAGACCTTCCAACCGCGGTTGGGATCCTGGCGAAGCGCCTCGGTCTCGTCGGGCCGCGCGTAGTCGTCCTCGAGACGGAAGGTGGTGCCAAGCTCTGGAGTCGAGGCCTCGAGGATCTCGCAATCGGTAATACCGACGAGACGGTGCCGTTGACCGAGGCGACTTGTGTAGCCAAGCTCGGTTTTGAGGGGTATCTGGATAAGTTCACCGCTGGCATCTTCGACCAGAACGGCCGCATCGCCCCTTAGTAATGTCCAGCTCTCGGTTTTCTTGTCGTGAGCCTGAAGGCTCAACCGGCAACCGGCCTTAATCTTAATAATTTTCATCATGTAAGGCTCGGTCTCGGGTGCGAGATGTATCTCCTCACCCCATGGTTTCGGCACTACCTTGGCATAGGGATCGGTTGAGAACGTAGCGGGGTCGATGGTTTTTTGAAAGTCTTGAAAGTCCATGGCAGAACTATACCAAATATAAGAAACACCCGCGGATTAACCCGCGGGTGGTAGGGGAATGAGCGGCAG
>JBBRTP010000085.1:0-2895 GCA_038244255.1 Candidatus Saccharimonadia bacterium | reverse complement strand
GTCCGCCCCCGCCCGCAGCAGGCCGAGAATCGCCTTCGCCTGAATCTCGGTGAGTTTGAACTTCTTCATTAAATTGTCGCGAGCCTCATCGGTGGTCTGGGAGGCGCGGATGGTGGCGATAACCTCGTCGATGTGGTCTAAGGCAATCTTAAGCCCTTCCAGCACATGAGCCCTCTCTTTGGCTTTACGAAGCTCAAATTCGGTACGACGGCGCACCACCACCTGGCGGTGTGCGATATACTCGCGCAGCATCATTTCGAGGCTTAAGACACGCGGCTGCCGGCCATTATCCACCAGCGCAAGCATGTTTACGTGGAAGGCCGTCTGCATGGGGGTCAGTTTAAAGAGCTGGTTTAGGACTTTCTTGGGATAGGAGTCTTTCTTAAGATCAATCACTATCCGCACCCCACCAGTGAGGCTCTTGGAGCTACCACGCTGGGAGCTCTCATCGCGCAGGTCGGCAATGCCAACCACCCGCTTCTCCTTGTGCAGCTCGGCGATCTTCTCGACCAGAGTCGATTTGTTTACCGAATACTGGATCTCGGTGACCACAATAGAGAAGTTGCCCTTCTTGTCCTCCTCGATCTCGGCCTTGGCGCGCACCACGATACTGCCCTTGCCGGTGCCATAGGCTTGGCGAATCGAGTCGGTACCAAAGATGATGCCACCCGTGGGGAAGTCTGGCCCCTTCACATGCTTGATGAGATCGTCTAAGGACGCTTCGGGATTATCAATCAGCTCCACAATCGCGTCGATTAGCTCGGTGAGGTTATGAGGTGGGATGTTGGTGGCCATACCCACGGCGATGCCAATCTGGCCGTTTAAGAGGAGATTTGGTAACTTGGCTGGCAACACCGATGGCTGCTTCTTGGAGCCGTCGTAGTTGGGCACAAAGTCGACGGTCTCTTTCTCGATATCAAATAAGAGCTCCTCGGCCAAGTTCTGCATTCTGGCCTCGGTGTAACGCATGGCGGCGGCCGAGTCGCCGTCCATCGAGCCGAAGTTTCCTTGCCCATCGACCAGCGGGTAGCGCATGGAGAAGTCCTGAGCCATACGTACCATGGAGTCATAGATAGCCGAGTCACCGTGTGGGTGGTAGTTACCCATGACCTCACCCACCACGGCCGCACTCTTGCGGTAGCGCGCGTTATGGCGCAGTCCCAGATTGTTCATCACGTACAAGATACGGCGGTGAACCGGCTTGAGTCCATCACGGACGTCCGGTAAGGCGCGCGAAATTATCACCGACATTGCGTAGGCTAGGTAGCTCGTCTCCATCTCGGTCTCGAGCTTCTGCAGGCGGACCGTACCGATGTCGGTCTTGATCTCGTCGGGCTCCTGCTCGGGGTTAGCTAGATTTTCGATTACGTCTTCGTCCATAGTGATTCCTTAGATATCCAAGTCACGATCAGATAGTGTTGATGCCTTCGATGAGATGAAGTTCTTGCGCAATAGCACCTCTTCACCCATCAATTTATTAAAGATGGCATCGGCCTTCTCGGCATCTTCTACTCGTACTTTCAATAATACGCGATTTCCCGGGTCCATCGTGGTCTCCCAGAGCTGGTCGGCGTTCATCTCGCCCAATCCCTTATACCGCTGGACGGCCGTAACACCGGCCTGCTTGCGACGGGTCACCTCTTCGTCGGAAGAGACGCCCTCTTCCTCGGCGGCTGCCTCTGCGCCGGCCTCTCCCTCCACCGGGGCTACCTCGAGCACTTCATCCTCAGTGGCCACAAGATCATCATCGATAACCTCGGCTTCTACGGCGGATTTACCAGATTTTGCAGCAATGAGGCGGTCGATGATGAGCTCGCGCTCATCCTCATCGTAGGCATATATCTTCTTGCGACCCACCTGGAGCCCATAGAGCGGCGGCTGAGCGATGTAGAGGTGTCCCTCCTCGATGACGGCCGCCATATGGCGATAGAAGAAGGTCAACAGCAGGGTTCGAATGTGCGCACCGTCGACATCGGCGTCGGTCATGATGATGATGCGATCGTACCGTAATTTTGCAACATCAAATTGTTCGGCAATGCCCGTACCCAACGCAATAATGATGTTTTTAACCTCATTATTGGCCAGCATCTTGTCTAACCGAGCGCGCTCGACGTTTAAGATCTTACCGCGCAACGGCAGAATGGCCTGGAACTCGCTGTCGCGGCCACTCTTGGCCGAGCCTCCGGCCGAGTCACCCTCTACGATGTAGAGCTCACTGCGGCTAGAATCCTTACTACGACAGTCGGCGAGCTTACCCGGCAGCGTCATTCCCTCGAGCGCTCCCTTACGAATGACGGTGTCACGGGCAGCACGGGCGGCGATGCGAGCACGAGCCGACAGCGTCGCTTTGCCCACAATCTTGCGCGCCTCATTGGGATTCTCTTCCAGATAGTAAGTCAGCCATTCGGTCATCACCTGTTCCACGTAGCCTCGAACCTCCGGGTTACCGAGCTTGTCCTTGGTCTGGCCCTCAAACTGCGGGTCGGGTAGCTTCACCGATACAATGGCAGTAATTCCCTCTCGTACGTCCTCGCCTGTGAGATTCTCTTCGTTGTCCTTAATAAGGCCGCTCTTACGCGCGTAGGTATTAATAACCTTGGTGAGCGCTGTACGGAAGCCGGTCTCGTGCGTACCACCACCGGGATTATGAATATTATTGGCGAAGGTCTTAACTGTCTCATTAAACGAATCAACATACTGAATGGCTAGCTCCACTGTGACGTCTTTAACCGTCTTCTCAATATAAAACGGCGGCACGTTGACCTGCTCGTGGTTCTTATTTAGGTGTTCCACGTAGCTCTTAATGCCACCCTCGAAATAATATGAGTAGCGCTCACTGGTCGGCTCGTTGACGGCCTTTACCCGCACCCCCTTGGTGAGGTAGGCCTGGTGACG
>JBBRTP010000084.1:0-3031 GCA_038244255.1 Candidatus Saccharimonadia bacterium | reverse complement strand
TTCCACCCCGCCTACCAATATAAATGCCCCGGCTTTCGCCGGGGCATTTATATTGGTATAACATCTCGAACGATAATTTCAACCGACCTCGGAGGTCACGGGCGCCGCCGACGAATCAAGACGATGAGTAGGCCAACGAGAATAGCCAACGTCGAGACGATAATTAGTAAGGTAAGAAACGGCATCACCAAGATGTAGCGTGAGTGCGTCTCGGTGTGGCCCAGATACTTAACTGTGGCGGTGAGGTGATAGATACCGATGGGCGAGGAGGGAATCTTGAGACTATAGTGACGGATAGTGCCGGGCAGCACTTCACCGTGGAAGGCAACTGGTGCGCCGGACTTACCAAAGGCGGTGGAGAGCTGTAGGGTACCCTCGGCCAGAAAGTGCACGTTGCCGTTGTTTTTGACCCGGAGATCGGCCGAGAGTGGGGTCGAAAACTGGAGTGGTGAGGCGGTAAAGCCGGTGACACTACCTTGCTCATCGACCTGCCCCTTTACCGTGATGTAGAATATTGACCCCAAACGTTGAATACGCGAGATGTAGGTACCCTTCACGCCGGTGGGCGGTACCGTCTCGACGAAGACCGCAGCGTAGTGTCCCCCGATGGCCGCCGTTAAGGGAGCGGTGAGCGTATAAGGTACAGCCAGCTGCTCGTGGCCTTTCACCGTGAAGTTGCCCTTGGGCAGAATAAACCAGGCGACCGGCGAGACGTCACTACTGGCGCGGATTGAGGTAAAGACACCCAAATAATCCTCACTCTTGACGCCATAATCGGTGGTATAGACATGATAGGTGACGTCGGTATCACCGTCGTTAATGGCGGTGAGGCTGCCATTGGTACTCTCGCCTGGAGCCAGCTCAATGGTCTGGCTGGTCGGCGAGACGCCGATACCCTGAATCGCCAGCGCCGGCGCTGGAATTATCGCAAAGATTAGGCTGAGCGGCATGACCGCGAGTGACCATCTCGCGATGCGACCGGCTAGTGGCTGCGGCAGATTAGTTCGTGGTTATGGTGTAGAGGACGGGGGTAGTATAAGCCCCGTTGGGCTGGGTGTTATTGACCCTCGCACTATACCATACGGTGGCGCTGGTGGCGCCCGATACCGCGGTGGTTTTAATGGTAAAAGGTGAGGCGCTTAGCGGCATGGCAGCATAGGTAATGGCGCTGGGTGCGACGTTACTGATGACAGCTCCCGGGCCAGCGCCAAAGCCGGCCAGTGAGTCAACGCGCCAGCCCCAAGTGTTGTTTGCCAGGGCGATCGGTGTGCCCGTGGTGCCAGCACTGGCCGCTATCGTGTTGGCACCAGAGATGAGGCCGCCGAGAGTAGCGCTGTTATTCGCCGCCTGGATCGTTAGACCTAACGAGTCGTTGGTGGTGGCACTCACGGTGTCACTATTAGTCGATTGTTTACCGATGGTGTCCGGGGTGATGGCGCCGAGCGTAACGGTAGGGCCCGACGAGAAGGCGGTGATCACCGCGTTTACCGTGAGATTGACGGCCGTAGTGGTAGTTTGAGTGTCACCTGTAGCGGCAAACGGCAGTGATAAGGCAGCAGCATTAGCACCGATAATGGCAACAGCGATAGCAGTCTTGCGGTTAAGCTTAAGCATTACGGTAATCTTAGCCAAATCTGTCTGATTCGTCAACCACGCCCGAATTTAATATCGCCGTCTAGCGCAATTTGGTATACTTTAAGTCTCAAGAAGGAGCTTCTGATGTCACTGTCTATAATCGTAATCATTGTTTTAGTCGTCTTAGTATTAGGGCTTGTCGTCGTATATAACGGCTTAATCCGCGGCCGGGTCCGGGTTGATGAGGCTTGGAGCGATATCAACGTGCAACTCAAGCGTCGTTACGACCTCATTCCTAACCTCGTAAATACGGTGAAGGGCTATGCCACGCACGAGGCGAGCGTCTTTGCGCAGGTCACCGCTGCCCGTACGGCGGCTATGAACGCCCCCGGTATTGCCCAGAAGGCTACTGCCGAGAATCAGCTTGAAGGAGCCTTAAAGAGTCTCTTTGCCGTCAGTGAGGCCTACCCCGACCTCAAGGCCAACCAGGGTTTCCAGCAGCTCCAGTCTGAGCTTGTGGACACCGAAGACAAGATTCAGGCCGCTCGCCGCTTCTACAACGGCAACGTGCGCGATTACAACATCAAGCTACAAGTCTTTCCGACTAACATCTTGGCTGGCATGCTTGGCTTTACCCACCGTGACTTCTTTGAAGTCGAGAACCAGGCCCAAGTTGATGAGCCCGTGGCCGTTAAGTTTTAGGGGATCATCATGACACTTACCGAATCTCGTTCGACTCATAGTTGGCAGGAGGCCATCGCCATCGGCCCGCACCTAGTGACGCTAGCCGAAGCCTTGCCTAGCCACGAATCCACCGGCCTCGTCATGCAGCTAGCCAGCCTCATGGTGGAGATCCCAGCCACCATCACAGCAGATCTCGTGCGCGGCGGCGAGCAGCGGTTTAATCCGATCTTTCGCCTGTCCGCGGCGTTGGAGCTCATCGAGCGCGTCTACCCAGCTTTAGATGGAGCCAGTGTCCGTACGGCGCTCGATCACTTGGCCGACCGGGTAGCTAGCGATCACTTTGCCGACCGCGTCGCCCCTCCTGCAGTGGCAGCAGCCGAGCACGATGAGTTTGAGCCTTCGCCGCCCGCCACGCCCGAGACAGTCTCGATTACACCGACCCAAATGCCTGAGGAGACGATCGTCCATGTACAGCCAGATAGCAGCGAATAAGCGCAGCAGTATTCTATTATCCTTGGCCTTTATCGCCATCATTGGTCTTCTGGCCTATCTATTTACCCACGCCTTTAATCAGCCGGGCTTCTTTGTGCCGGTCCTCATCTTTGCCATCGGCTACGCTCTGTTCTCCTACTTTGCCTCGGCTAAGATCGCTCTCACCCTAAGCGGCGCCAAGCCCATCGCCAAGGCCGATGCTCCGGCGCTCTATCGCATTGTGGAGAATCTAGCTATCACCGCTGGCCTGCCGATGCCGTCCGTCTACATCATCGACGAC
>JBBRTP010000083.1:0-3068 GCA_038244255.1 Candidatus Saccharimonadia bacterium | reverse complement strand
TACGGGATGGATGAGGCTATTGTGCACGCCATCACCGCCCACCACGACGACGTGGAGGCGACGACCCCTGAGGCTCTCGTGATCCGCGTAGTGGATGCGCTGAGCGCCGGCCGCCCGGGTGCCCGTGGTGACACGCTCGAGAACTACGCTAAGCGCATGACCGAGCTGGAGAACCTGGCTAACACTTTCCCCGGCATCCAGAAGAGCTATGCCATCTCGGCCGGCCGCGAGCTGCGTATCATCGTCCAGCCTGAGCACATCGATGATCTGAGCGCCATAAAGCTCGCTCGTGACATCGCCACCAAGGTCGAAGCGACGCTTAAGTACCCCGGTGTTATCAAAGTAAGCGTCATCCGTGAGACCCGCGCGATTGAATTTGCGAAGTAATTAAGTTCGTCATCTTGAACTCGATTCAGGATCATTCCGGAGTAGCTGGTTAGATCGAAAAGATTCCAAATCAAGTTTGGAATGACATTAAGTCCAAAGGAATAATCATGAAAATTCTCTACGTTGGCGACATCATGGGCCGGCCGGGCCGCAAGACGGTTAAGAAGTTTCTCCCGGATCTGATAAAAGAGCGGGGGATCGACTTTGTGGTGGCCCAAGGCGAGAACCTCAGTAATGGCAAGGGCATGCAGCTTAGTGCCATCAAAGAGATGCAGGAGGCCGGTGTTAATTTCTTTACCGGTGGCAATTGGACAACCAAGCGCGAGGAGGTCTACCCCATGCTTGAAGACCCTAAGGGACCCGTCGTACGTCCGGCCAATTATCCCGATGGTACGCCCGGCCGGCGGTATAAGATCGTCGATTCGCCGTACGGCAAGATCCTAATCGTCAGTCTTATGGGTCAGATCGTGGGCTATCTGGACCCGGGCGAGAGCAACCCGCTGACTGCTGTCGACGAAATATTAGAAGAGACCAAAAACGAGAAGCTGGCGGCGCGTATCGTGAACTTTCATGGCGACTTCTCCAGCGAGAAGTACGTCGTTGGTCAGTACCTCGATGGGCGGGTGAGTGCGATAATCGGCGACCACTGGCACATTCCGACGGCCGATGCGCGAGTCTTACCAGGTGGCACCGCCCATATCACCGATGTGGGAATGGTGGGTAGCCGCGACTCCTGCTTGGGCGTGAAGACCGATATTATCATCAAACGTTGGATGAGTGACCAGCCGAGCCGAAATGAGCTCGAAGAAGAAGGTGTGATGCAGTTCTGCGCCTTGCTCATGGAAGTACAACCGACATCTGGCCAAACGGTCACGGTCGAGCAGATCATAAAATTTGGATAAATCTAGCCTTGCCCAGGCCATTGTCGGGAGGTAAACTAGCTTGGTAACTGGAGAAATTGGATGACCAAGCAACAGTTAATCGAGACGCTGGCGGCCGAGACCAATACGACCAAACGCCAGGTTGAGCAGACACTGAGTACGCTGGTGAATATCATCGAGCGTACCGTCGCCAAGGGCGAAAAGGTGTCGATCACTGGATTCGGGACGTTTGATCTGGGTAAGCGCGCTGCCCGCCGTGGCGTGAACCCGCAGACCGGTGCCGAGATTCAGATCCCCGAGATGGCGATGCCGCGTTTCCGCGCTGGAAAACGATTGAAGGAAACAATCCGCTAGCGTTCGTTCAAGCATAAAAGAAGACCCCTCACGGGGTCTTCTTTTATGCGTTTTGGTTCTTATGTTTTAGTTAGCCGAGCCCATCATGCCACCATCGTGGTCCATGCCGCCTCGTCCGCCCATGCCGTGCCCGGGTCTCAGGAGATCCATGGGAATCTTGTTATCTGTCGCCCACTGCTTAAGGGCGTCCATCTTGGCGTCGCGCGTGGCATCGTCGGCCGCGGAGTCCTTATTGGCCTCTCGAGCGGCCTGGAGCTCCTTCTGTTTGGCAATTATCAGGTCTTCTTGAGACTGCGTAATCGTTCCGGCCTTTACCGCGGCATCGAGCCGGGTCTTCTCGTCGGCCGCTCGCTCGGTCTGGTGATCGGCACGATTCTGATCGAGTACCTTCTGCACGTCCGCCTGGTTTAAGTGGAAGGCCGTGGCCAACTTGCTCGCGAGGCTGCCGGTACCGGTGCTCGTGGCCGCCGAAACGGCGCTGAGTCCCACGATACCGGCCATACCGACTCCGGCGACACTGCTAATTAGTAACTTCTGTTTAGACGTCATCGATTCCCCTTTGTAAGTTAAATGACAGTTCTCACGTTAGCAGCCCTATCTTAGAGACCGCTGAAGCCCGCTCTCAGATATGGCTCAGCAATGAAAAGCCCAGCTCGAGATGATCTCAAGCTGGGCTGGGTTTCGGCGGGTTGTGAGGATAGCAGCCGGATGGGGCGAATCCGATACCCTGGCGCTGGCGCGTCCCGCAGACGTAACAGAGGCAGTAGTTTACGTCACCCTGGGGATCGGGTAAGCCCCGGTTGAACGAGCCGAGGCAGAACTCGACGTTCTTCCCGGCGTAGACCGAGCCACAGGGATGGCCGTAAACACAGACCTGGTCGTAGCCGTCGTTAATATCGTAGACGGCCTCGTGGCAATAGGGGCAGCGTCCGCCGGTGGGGTGGTCATACTTGGTGAAGGGGTAGCGATCGCTCATAGTAATCCCGTCTAAGAGTCGGATCGATCGGGTGGGTCGATGTATGGTCCGCCACCATCGCGCTCGTAGCGAAAGGGCGTCAAACCGACTGGGTTATGGACGACACGAGCTTGGTCGTCGTAGACGTAAAGGGGTAGCGTTGGTTCGGTGTGGCTATCGGCACAGTCTACGGCGTCTTCGAATTGGACGTATTCCTCTACCACCCAGTCGTCGCCGTAGAATTTGCGGTCCTCGGCGACCACGCGGTATCTGCCGGGGGTAGCTCGACGAGGAGCTGCTTCACCTGCGTCCAACCGCCACCGTGGATCACCGCCATGATTGTAGTTGTGGCGGCTCATGGCGTCACCATTCGGTAGGCCAGCGAGATGCGTTCGCCTCGGACGTTGGTGACTGAGTGAACCGGTCGATCGTAAGCCGAGCCCAAGCCAGCCCCGGCTAGTAGAATCAGATCACCGGGCTCGCAGAGCCAG
>JBBRTP010000082.1:0-3250 GCA_038244255.1 Candidatus Saccharimonadia bacterium | reverse complement strand
CCGGGACCACAGCGCCGAGCAGTCCTCAGAACGGCGACATCTGGTTCGACACCAGCGGCTAATAGGGGAACCGGATGCCCGTACGACAGACCTACAATTTCGATACCGGTCCGAACGGCGCCGCCATTGGCGTCGCCGGTGATATCGTTGCCGTCACCGGCGCGACCTACTCGAATGATTTTATGCATGGCTCGTTCGCGCTGGGTCTGGCCGACTCGACGCAGTTTATTCGCATAAATAATAGTGGCACGGTTAATCAGTCTGGCTCGGTTTATGTAAAGATTAACACCAACCCTGGTACGAGCGCCGCCCGCATCGTAACCTTCACCTCATCGACCAACGCCACGCTGATGGTGCTGCGTCTGAATGGTAACGGCCACTTTGATATTGCCAGCTCAACTAATACCCAGCAGGTCCAATCAACTAGCTCCTGGAGCGTCGGCAATTGGTACCGCCTCGACTGGCAATGGGACGGTACCACTCAGGCTGCGCCCATTCTTACCGCCCGCATCTTCCTCTCGCCCGAGGGCACGAGCCCGAGTGAGACCATCACCTATACGGGTTCGGGGCTGGCCAGCGCCTGCACGCGCTGGACTATCGCGATGCTGTCGTCATCAACCTATGTGGGTGTCATCGATACCTTCCGTAACCAGGATGGCCTGGTGTGGATCGGCGCCTTTAATCCGAGTAATCCGCCGGGGACTGTTACTCATACGTGGGTCGGCGCGCCCACGGCGACCGGTTTTAGGGTAACGAGCCTTACCGGCGCCGCCACCTCGGTGCGGCTTAAAGTCTGTACGGATGCGGGAATGACGACGGGGACGGTCTTTGTGGCGGCCCAGACGCCCGATGCCACCGGTTACGTCAGCCATACGGTTACCGGGCTGGCCAATCTCACCCAGTACTACTACCAGCTCGAAGACACTCCGAGTGGTGGTTCAGCCACGCTCATTGGCAACGTGGGTAAGGCCAAGACCTTACCACCCACTGGCTCGGCGCAGAGCTTCACCTTTGCCTTTGGTGGTTGCTGTACCACTAACGCTACCAACGGCTCGGCCTTTGACGATATTCGAACGTGGAATCCTAACTTCTTTATTCACATGGGCGACTTCCATTACAAAGACCCCACCAGCACCGACCCCACCGTGCACGCGCAGGACTGGGCCGATCAGATTCAGGGTGTGGGCACCGGCGAGCTCAAGACCTTTGTGCGCGATATGCCGATGTTCTATATCCGCAGCGATCACGACGCCGGCCCGAGCGATAACGGTGACTCGAACAACGCCTCGACGGCCGCGGGTATAGTGGCCTACCAGGAGGTGGTACCGTCGCTACCGCTGGCCGACGTTCGGAGTCCCGTGGTGGGCCTCTACTTTTCCTGGGTCGTCGGCCGCGTCCGGTTTATCTGTGTCGATATCCGTAACACCGATCGGTCGCCGGGCCTCGATGCCCAGAGCTCGTCCAAGACGATGCTTGGTGCGACCCAGAAGACTTGGCTTAAGGCTAGGTTGCTCGACCCCGAGCCACTCAAAATTATCGTTTCGGACGTTGCCTGGCCGGGTCCAGCCTCCACGGCTAACGGTGAAGACAAGTGGTGGTCGTACGATGACGAGCGCACTGAGATTGGCACTTTCATCACCGCAAACTCGGTGAAGGTACTCATGCTCACCAGCGATAGTCACTCCCTGCTGGCCGATGACGGTTCACACAACACGTGGGGCGGGTTCCCCATCTACGGTGCTGCGCCATTATCTAACGTGGGCGGTGGCCGCAACCTCACTTATTACACCCAAATATTTAATACGGGTAACTTGGTCACCGGCCACCAGTACGGCCGGGTCACCGTTACCGATAACGGAACCTCGATTAGTACGCAATTTCAAGGCTACGACGTGGTGGGAGCCGCGGTGGTGGTCGACCAGACCGATACTTTCGCCGCCCCGGCGACCAATGCCGGGAAGGGCAAATACTGGGACTCGGGCAGCAGTACCTGGAAGCCCTTTACCCCCAAGCCCATCGTGGCCGGCGTGCCTAAGGTGGCTGTCGCCAAAGTTTGGAACGGCAGTAGCTGGATTATTACTAAGCCATAATCTTCGAGGAATAGAAAAACCGCCACAGTTAGGTGGCGGGTGTGGTGATGTGGTTGGCGTCGAGAACGAGGCTATCGGCAATCGCGCGGACCTGAGCGAAGAATCGGGCGATGGCCGGATCGAGCCTGGCCGTGAGCGGAAGCGCGTCGTACCAAGCCGATACCGTATGGAGCGAACTGCCATCGAAGAGGCTCGAGTAGTCGACTCCAATCTCTTCGGATCCGTCCGATAATACGGTATGGAGATAGCCAATGCTGACTAGAATTGCACCGTCAACATACTCGGGAAGTGGCTTTGGAGCACAGAAATCATGGCTCGTGGCGCCACTACAGGTGAAGCTCGGTGCCTCACTATCCGCATGCGGGCTGCTGCCATCAAAGAGATCCATCGCTCCTCCTCAAATCGTGTTTCAGCCGGCAGTCACGACTACACGGATACCTAGCGGGGCCCAGGCGTAGAGCCACTTGGCGAGGCTTAGCGACTTAAGGCCGACGCAGCCGTGGCTGTGACTGTAACCACTTTGGGCGTACTCAGATGAATAGTGGATACCCTCGCCGCCACTAAAAGCCATAAAGTACGGCATGTACACATGGTAGAGCGTGCTCTTGGGGTTAAGCGCCTTCCAGAAGGTGTGGAAAGTGCCCTCGCGGGTGAACCAAGGCCCGCTGCCATCGCTGGCGATGCCCCCGAAACGGGCGCTGCCACTCCGTATGATCCGGAGACCGACGATTGCATATAGCGTTTTGGCTCGCTTACTCAAGCAGATGGTCTGGCCCGTGAGACCCTGGCAAGCCTTCGGCAATGGTGAAGCCGCTACTTTGACGGGTGGCTTGGGCGGAGGTGACGGCAACGGAGTCGGTTTGGTCGACGGGGCCGCGCTCGACGTAGCAGGCGTGGGTGACTGAGTATGCGTAGCTGAGCTTGCCGCGCTGGCAGACGGAGCAGATGAAGCGGTGGTCTGCTGTGAACAGGCCGTAGCAAGCACCATGATGAACCCGCCGATGACGGCGGTAGCGCGATTTCGAATGAGCTTCAAGGGGTCCCCCTAGGGTAGTCGAGACTATGCCATTAAATACCCGTAGCGACGGCAAGTCAAAGATTCTTCTTATATCGCTTACTCTCAGGTATAATTTTACGGTATGGCGCCTTGGCGGAGTGGT
>JBBRTP010000081.1:0-3331 GCA_038244255.1 Candidatus Saccharimonadia bacterium | reverse complement strand
GCCCGACGAGCAAGGGAAATACCACGCGTGCGAGCGGGTTCAACCAGCCAAACGGCATATTCGGCAGCCGCCACTCGTAATCTGTCCAATAGTACCGTACCGGTGTATGACAATAACAGATATGGAGAGTTTCGGGCTTCGTTCTCACATACTTAGCCTCGGCCGCACACGATGAGATCACCAAATCATACTCGTTCATATTGAGTGTTTTAAACGGAAGTCCCAGAAATATTGGAAATAGTTGATGACGACGGCGTAAAAACGGGATCATATTCAGAAATGTCGTTCGCACGTCGGCGTCAGCGAACTCCGGAAACTTCTCCGGTAGATACGAAGTAGTATATATAGGCGCATCGGGATACATACGATGTAATTCGTACAACACTTTCTCGCCGCCGCCCGGCGATGTGAGCCAGTGATGGACCAACGCGACACGTAGTTTTCCCATTAGTAAGCCCCTTTTGTGCTCGCCAGTGATACCATCGTCTTAATGAGAATCTTAAAGTCCAACCAAAGGCTCCAATTCTCCACATAGTAGATATCGAGCTTAACCCGTTCGTCATAGCCGATATCACTACGCCCCGATATTTGCCATAGTCCGGTAATGCCAGGCTTTAAAGCCAGGAAACTGGCTCCCTGTTCACCATAGCGTTCCAGCTCCTCCGGAATGATAGGTCTTGGCCCTACCAAGCTCATATCGCCCTTGAGTACATTTATTAATTGGGGTAATTCATCGATACTGGTACGGCGAATAAAGCGACCGAGGCGGCTAACCCGTGGGTCATGCTGGAGTTTCTGATGTTGCCTAAACTCAGGCACCATATCGGCATGCCCCATCGCTGTAAGCGCACTCTCGGCCGTCTTATAAGTCCGCCCGGCGCCATCTGAGTAGCGCCAACTCATCGACCGAAACTTATACATATAGAGCTCGCGACCACTACGGCTGAGGCGACGATGCTTATAAAAGACCGGACCCGGGTCGGTTAGCTTGATAATGATGGCAAGGATTAAGAACAGCGGCGAGAGGATGATAATACCAAGTAGAGAGCTGATGAAATCGACAACACGCTTGGCGATGCGACCCCAGCCTTCAAGCGGTGTGAGGCGGATCTCGATCATCGGGATACCGGCCAAGCTGCTCAAGGTTGAATTGGTAGTGTAAAGACCGAATTGATTCGGTACAAACCGGTACGCAATATGATGGTTAGTAGCGTACGAGACCAGTTCCAGCACTTCATCCGGCTCGAGCGCCGAATCGGCCTGAATGAACTCGTCGAGCAGATCGGTTCGCTCAGCTACCAGCGCTTCTTCCAGCGCGGCATAGACGGGCAGACCTGGCATACGACGGGCCGCTCCACGCGCGGAGTCGATGCAACCCACGACCTTATAACCGGATGTCGGGCTCGCCAGATCAGCTGCAATGCGCTGGGCCAGTTCACCGCTCCCGATGATTAGCGAGCGGTGGACACCAATGCCCACGCGGAAGAGTGAGCGCTGCGCGGCTCGAACGAGCGTGCGACTGAAGACCACCAGCAATAAGCCAAGGCCGTAAGCATAGATCGGTACGGCCTTAGATGGGAATATTGAAGTAGGCTGCAAGAAATCGAGTAAGATCATGAACATGACTCCGCCGGATACGGCCACAAAGACCTTACCGATCTCTGAGAACCGACCACGCAGGTTCGACTGCGCGTATAGCCCCACCAAGGCGAAGATTAAGATCCACACCGGTAGCGCCATTAAGGCGATATCTAGGAATGTGTGGGCAGCGATGGGGTGTGCCACCGGCTTATCTTCAAGCTTCACGCGGATAATATAGGCCGCCACAAACGCCGCGACCAGCGAGAGATAGTCGAGCGGGACGAGTATGAGGCTAAAAATGAGTTCGCTTCGTTTGCGCATATATAATTGCTTACTTAATTGTACACGTGCCTGATAAATGGCGAAACGCCTCCCGCATTTCCCGGGAGGCGGATCACATCTGTCACACCAGTCATAAGCCGGATTCTGTCGTGGATGATCATCTATCTGGGATCACTGTTGCCAGTGACCTCAAGCGGCGCGTACGCCTGAGCGAGCGAGCAGCTCTCCTTACGGAATGCTCAGGCAGCCTTGCAGCGGACGGGGTTTACCTCCCGCACCGGTCACCCGGATTGGCTGTGGTCTCTTACACCACTCGTTTCACCCTTACCCCGTAGAAGTCGTTAGACGCCTTTACGGGGCGGTATCGTTTCTGTGGCACTTTCCCTAGGGTCGCCCCCGGTTGCCGTTAGCAACCGTCGTGCTCTATGCTGTCCGGACTTTCCTCCCCCGCCTTGCGACGGGAGCGATCATCTCCTAGTCTGACCTAACGATTATGACAGATTAGTGCTGATTTTTCAATAGCTGTGGTTGGAACGGCCGGCCACGGCATCGATAGCGATATTCACCTGTTCGTCGGCGAGTGTGTTGTTCTCACGGTAGACGTGTTTGAACTCGACATCGTAGAGTTTAGCGAGCGCCACTACCTCGCGGTAGATGGGGATTAGATTCGGATGCTTCACGCGATACTGGCCGCTAAGCTGCTTGCAGACCAGCTCGGAGTCCATGAAAGCATGGATCCGCTTGGGCTGGTACTTGGCGACAGCCTCAAGCGCTAGCTTCACCGCCGTCCACTCGGCCACATTATTGGTGGTATCGCCCAGATACTTACCAAACGCCTCCACTACATTATCGTTCATATCGAGAATGGCTACACCCGAGGCACTCGGACCAGGATTTCCGCGCGAGCCACCATCGGTGAAGAATTTGAGTTCGTCTATTTGCATAAGAGCTATTGTACCATCTGATGAGGTACGAAAAAGCCCGATCTCGCGATCGGACCCATTCCTTGGTCGGGGTGACAGGACTTGAACCTGCGACCTCTCGGCCCCCAGCCGAACGCGCTACCAACTGCGCCACACCCCGATATTTATAACCTGCCAAGTATGTACGATCGGCGGGTTAAGATCAAGAAACGGAGCCGAAGCCCCGTCTGATAATGACACTCCGCTGTACGGTTCCGGCAAGCCAACTTTTCCCTGCTATAAGCAGGTGGGTGCCCTCAGTTACTCGCCCCACGGGGCAGAACAATCTTGGGTTCCCGTTGGTAATCTTACAGAGAAAAATGATAAGCCAGATCCTGTACCGCAGAGATACCCTCATTATACGGGCAGGCCAGGCCGGTTCCAAGTCGAAGTTACGGTAACTGGCCGCCCGGAATAAGCAGATACACGATAAAAAGCGTTACCTTAGCCACTGGTACCGCAATGAACTGATAGCCCACAAACATGATGAGAAAGAGCAACATAAT
>JBBRTP010000080.1:0-3383 GCA_038244255.1 Candidatus Saccharimonadia bacterium | reverse complement strand
GACGCCGCTGCCTCCGCCCGTGCCATCGAGATCATTAAGGGCCTCACCGAGGACCCTGAGGTCGGCCACATCTACACTGGAACTGTGGTCAAGCTCATGGAGTTTGGCGCTTTTGTAAACATCATGCCCGGTAAGGACGGCCTCGTGCACGTTAGTCAGATGGCCGAAGGTCGGGTTGAGAAGGTCACCGACGTCGTCGAGGTGGGGGATACGGTAAAGGTGAAGTTGCTCGAGATCGACTCGCAAGGTAGACTGAATCTATCGATGAAAGCGGCGAAAGCTTCGTAGCTTTGGCGCATAGTTATTGGGGCATCCTTCGCCCCGCCCAGAATAGCAGTTAACCCTGATATTTTGAGCCTAGTCGAAGGATCAGGAGGTAGAGTGGCGCGAGCCGACGACTTAGCGAAGATCGCCGATCAGATTGTGGCCGATCGAGTAACGCCGGGACTCGCTGCCACGGCTACTCAGCTAGTCTTCGGCGCCGGTAGCCCCGAGGCCGAGCTGGTCTTTATCGGTGAGGCACCGGGTAAGACTGAAGACCTTACCGGCGAACCGTTCGTGGGGGCCGCCGGAAAGTTCTTGAACGAGATGCTGGCCACCATTGGCCTTGAGCGCCAGGATATCTATATCACGAACATCGTGAAGTACCGCCCACCCGAGAATCGTGATCCAACGCCCCAAGAGGTCGCCGATTTTGTTCCGTACCTTAAAGCCCAACTAGCCGTGATCGAGCCCAAGCTCGTTGTCTTACTGGGGCGTCACGCCATGAGCGTCTTCTTGCCGGATCTTAAGATAAGTGAGGCCCACGGGAAGCAGGTACATGGGGATGGCCAGGTGTACTTGCCGCTGTATCATCCCGCCGCCGCCCTGTATAACGGCGGCATGCGAGCGACACTCCTCGCCGACTTTGCCAAGATTCCGGCTATGCTCAAATTGATAGATTGAACACATTTGTTGTTCTGAATTCGATAAGTATCTTCCAGATATAGCTCGACTTTGGAATGAGAATATCATGCTCCATAAATACTAAACAGGCGGCTCTCCCGCCGCCCCGAAAGGAATCGTTCCCCTATGGAACCAGATAATAATAATCAAACACCGCCAAGCAATCAGCCTGGCAATAGTAACCCTCGACCGCAGCCCAGCCCTGGATATCGTCCCGATCGTGGTCCACGCCCGCAAGGCGCGCAGCGACCCGACGGTGGCCGCCCCAACCAACCGAACCAGGCGGGTCGATCAGATCAGCCATCAGGCCAATCGCCGAAGCCAGGCGGACCCCGTGGCAAGGGTGGCGGCGGTGGCGGACGCCGCCGTCGCAACGGCCAGATGACGCCCAACCACACCGATCTCGTGCCGGCTTTAGACTCCATGCCGGTCAATAAGAGTACCTTTAACGGCCTGGGTGGCTCACAGCAGTCCAAAAAGGCGCCCCAGGGCGATCGCGGACCAGCCAATCAAGTCAGTCGTGACACCAAGCTCCGCGTGATCCCGCTAGGTGGCCTGGGTGAAGTGGGCAAGAATATGATGGCCATCGAGTATGGCAACGATATCATCACAATCGACATGGGCTTTATGTTCCCCACAATGGAGAAGCAGCCTGGCGTTGATTACATGATCCCAGACGTCTCGTATCTGGTGAAGAACAAGCACAAGATTCGTGGCCATATCCTAACTCACGCTCACGAAGACCACATGGGCGGTATTCCGTTCATCCTGCCGCAGCTACCTGCGCCCATTTACACCGCGCGCTTTAGTGCCGGTATGGTCGAGAAGAAGCTGGTGGAATACCGCCTCCAGACTCAGCCGCAACTGCGCATTATGGACCCCGACAAGCATGAGAAGGTGCAGATCGGCGTCTTTACCTTAGAGATGGTCCGGGTGACGCACTCCATCCCTGATGCCTGTGCCGCAGTTATTACGACACCAGCCGGAACCATCATCAATACCGGTGACTGGCGTTTTGACCCGACTCCGGTCGACGGCAAGGTGTCCGACCTCGATCGCTTACGCAAGCTGGGTGACGAGGGTGTGCTGCTGCTGATGAGTGATAGTACATCGTGCGAGTACCTAGGCTACTCCAAGAGCGAGGCCGAGATCGAGCCAACCTTTCAGGAGGTATTTAGTAAGCAGGAGGGCCGTATTATCCTGGCTAGCTTCTCCAGCCAGATCAACCGTATCCAGCTGGTGGTGAATGCTACCGCTCAGTCGGGCCGTAAGATAGCCTTTGTGGGTCGATCAATGCTTGCCAACGTCGAACTAGCCATCAAGCTGGGCTATCTCAAGATCCCCCAGGGTTTGGTGATTCGCGTGCAAGAGGTGGTGAACCTAGCCGATAACCAAGTTGTCATTATGTGTACTGGCTCGCAGGGGGAAGAGAACTCGGCCCTGACTCGAATGGGCACCGGTGATCACCAGAACATTAAGATTAAGCCGGGTGACACCGTGGTCTTTAGCTCGAGTATTATTCCCGGTAACGATCGCTCGGTGACCAACTCCATCGACGCGCTCATGCGCGAGGGGGCCAAGGTGATCCACCACATCTTCCGCGACCTCGACGGCCTAGGTATCCTCCACGTGGGTGGGCACGCTCACCAAGATGAGATCAAAGAGATGATTAATCTAGTACGCCCCAAGAACTTTATGCCTATACACGGCGAGTTCCACATGATGGTACGTAACGCTGAGATCGCCTTAAAGCAGGGAATGAAGCGTGAGAACATCTTTGTGATGGATAACGGTGATGTACTAGAGCTGACCGCGACTACCTCCCAGAAGGGCGCCCGCGTCCCAGCCGGCGCGGTGATGATTGATGGCGCGGGTGTGGGCGATGTGGAGGGAGTAGTACTACGCGATCGCCTGGCTATGGCTGCCGACGGCGTCTTCATGATTCTAGCCACCGTGAGCCGCAAAACGGGTCGTCTCGTATCGAGCCCCGATATCATTTCGCGTGGCTTCATCTACATGAAAGAGAACGAGGAGCTCATCAACAAGGCACGAATGGAAGTGCGGAAGTCATTTGAGAAGCGTAACCCGAACGAGCCGGTCGATTGGGCCAAGTTTAAACTCAAGCTCCGCGACGAGATCGGCGACTTGCTCTACGCCAAGACCAAGCGCAGCCCAATGATCTTACCTGTTATCAACGAAGTTTAATTAGATCGCAGCTAAAAGAGGCCTTCGGGCCTCTTTTCAGTTTGGGTAAATCGGTCTATCATCTCGAATACGCATAAGGCGAGTACTTTGAGAGGGGGTCCACATGAATGTCCTCGTGGCGGACGAGCTTGTGTTCATCAGTTCAGAGGCGATGGGCCGGCTGCTCGATGGCTATGTCGCTTACCTCGAAATCGGAGGACATGTCTGGGAGGTATCGCTCTCTTGCCTCAATT
>JBBRTP010000079.1:0-3606 GCA_038244255.1 Candidatus Saccharimonadia bacterium | reverse complement strand
CTCCCTGCTCGATGCGATCCATCACCTAACGTACACTTGGGGGTACCACGGCGTATAAGAGCCGCGAACCATCAAGCGGCGGGAACGGGATCATGTTAAAGACGAAGAGGCTGACGTTGACGACGATCATGATCCCGAGGAACGGGTTGCCCGGCACAATATGCAGCCATAGAGCGAGAAAGATCGCGATAAACAGGTTGGTCGCTGGCCCTGCAAAGCCGACTAAAGCCGCACCCCACCGGCCGCCTCTGACAGCGTAAGGATTTAACGGCACCGGCTTAGCGGCCGCGAAGACGACCGGCGAGTGGACAATAAAGATCAGAAAGGCCGGTAAGAGCAGCGTCGTAAAGGGATCAATATGGGCCATTGGGTTTAATGAGAGCCGCCCCTGATGACGAGCCGTCGGGTCGCCAAGGTAGTCTCCCATCCAAGCGTGGGCAAACTCATGCAATACTAAACCGATGATTAACGCGATGATCTGAGGGATGACGATAGCGAGGTCGATATTCATTAGTCTATTGTAGCGTACTTAGGCCGTATTCTTGACCCTACAGATCATTCCTGCTATTATCTACCAGTTATCTAACTGGAAATACGTCATGGCCTACGCCTGCGACATCTGTAATAAGGGCAAGCAGTACGGACACAATGTTCCGTTCTCGCAGAAGAAGACCAACAAGGTCTGGAAGCCCAATCTCCAGCGTGCTCGCATCACGCTCGGCTCGACGCGTATCCAAGTTAAGATCTGTACTCAGTGCATGCGTACGCTCGCCAAGTACCAGCGCGAAGCTGCTGCCAAGGCTGTGGCTCAGACCGAAGCCGTCGTAGCCTAACTACTCTGCTAAATTAAACAGAGCCCCAAATGGGGCTCTGTTTAATTACCGAATCAAGCCTAGACCCGATTCAGCCATACTACTTGGGTCTCAGGCGGGGCTTCCTTCATATTCACCTTCAGCTTCGTCTCGGCTTCGGGGCTCACACCCATCTCCTTAAAGAAGAGCTCAACGCCGTCCTGCGGCATAGCGTATTTAGTCTTGCCATCGTCGAAGTGCACCGGCACCACATAGCTCGGCTCCAGCTGCGCCACCACGGCGGCGGCGCCCTCGGCATCTAAGGTGAGTCCTTTTCCGCCTACGGGCAATACTAAGACGTCCACGCTACCGAGTGATTCACGCTGGTGGTCGTCGAGTTTGCCGGCCACATTACCGGCGATCACCACGTTAACCCCATCGACAATGATGCTATAGAGAGTGCCGCGGCGGCCCGACTCATCGATATGCAGCTGCACCGGTACACCGGTAATCATCGCACCTTTGACCTCGTACTCGCCGGGGCCATCGATGACCATAGCACTGGCCGCCTCACCAAAACCCTCCGGTCCAGAGAATGTCGCAACGTCGGCCTTGGTGCCAAACTTACCAAGTCCGGCGTCTTCGCCGTACGGGTCACAGACCACATTCAGATTGCGGCCGGCTAGCTTCACACTGCCCGCACCAAGATAGCTGATATCCATTTTTATTCTCCGAAGTTAGATTTATCTGGGTTTAATGTGGACCGAAACCGGGATCGACGTAGTGGCGCCACCGAGGTATTCACCAAAATTGACATCACTATGCGCCAGCGGCTTCTCCTGCTGGCCATCGATGATGACGATCTTCTTGGCTTCCAGGAGGTTCGTAATGAACCGATCGTTAAGACTTAAACGGTAGTCGTACTCGGCCGGCGTTAGCGAGCTGTAGTTAAGCTCGCGGCCCATCTCGTGCTCAATCTCGGCCACCACCTTAGCGAGCCGCGCCTTGTTCACGTCGCCCACCACAAAGATGTCGACGTTAATGTGATCCTCACGAGCGAAGGTACCCGTCAGAAAAGCGAATTGCACACTGCCGGTAGACCGCAGCTTCTTTACGATCTGGTCCTCTTCCTGAGTCTCCTGGATCACCGGATCGGCGCTTCTGGACGGTACCGAATTAAAGACACTACGCAGCTGCTCGTAGTATTCGTACTTTGGGTTCACCTCGTAGTAGAGGCGGTTGTTCGACCCGTCCGATGAGACGATGCCGATGGAGAGAAGGTTGGCTAATTCACGTCGGACCGAGTTAATCTGCTCGTCGATTTTGCGCGTAATCTCACGCACGTAGAACGGGCGGCCGGGGTTGTTGAAGAAGAGGCTCAGGAGCTTCACACGCGTCTTTGAACCAAAGAGTTGCTCGACCGACATGGTTAATCCACTCCCGTTTACCAGATATCTGGTTCAAATTATATCAGACTGTACCGCATGTAACTACACCTATTGAAGCCAACGGCGCGCCGGACAGATTTAGCATTAGCGGCATGTAGTCTCAGATGGTTCAGCCGGTGATCATACTCTTGATGAGAGCCAGCGCTGCGCCAAGCATCACGATGAAGGCGCCCCAGACGCCCAGCTTCGACCAGACGCCGCTCTTGTGCTCCTCGCCCATAATGTCGGCGCGGGCCGAGACTTTGGCAATGAGAAAGATGAGCGGTACCGCGGCCAGTCCGTTAAAGACGGCAGTGAAGACTAGCATCTTAATGGGGTCGAGTCCGGCGAAGTTGAAGATTAGCCCGCCGAGAGTACCGATAATAATGATGAAATAGAATTCACGCGCCTGCTTGAACTTGCGGAAGAGTCCCTCGCGCCAGTGAAAGGTCTCAGAGATGGCATACGACGACGAGCCAGCCAATACCGGTACACTCATGAGACCAATGCCAATGACGCCGACGGCAAAGATGACTTTGGCGATGTAGCCGGCGTTCGGGAAGGTGTGAACCAAGGGCTCCAGTGCTCGAGCGGCATCGGCGGCGGTGTTAATAGTGAGTACGCCGTTGGCGTGCAACACGACGGCTGCCACCACCATGATGAACCAGGCCGTGACATTGGAGAAGAGCATGCCAAAGGCCGTATCAATCCGTAAACGCCGGAGATATGGTTTGGTGAGCTTCGGCACCCCACCGCGTTGGGCCAAACGATGAGCCGCGATCTCTTCCTCTACGACCTCGCTCGTCTGCCAGAAGAATAAATAAGGCGAGATGGTAGTCCCAAAGATTCCCACCAGTAGGTAGAGATAGGCCGAATTGAACTGCAGATTAATCACGAAGGTCGATTTGATCGCTTCGAGCCAAGGTACATTAATGAGGAAAGCCGTGATGATGTACGAGAGTAACGCCAACGCCAACCACTTAAGAATCCGAACGTAGGTCTTGTATGACACAAAGACCTCAAGCAGGAGCATCGCCACCGAGAAGGCTATGGCAAGCATTGGGAAGACTAACGGCGAGGTACTGGGAATGAGGAGCTGGGTACTAGCGGCCATAGCACCAATATCAGAGCCGATGTTTAGGGTGTTTGCGAGCACCACTAGGAGCACGACCGGGTAGAGAATCCACCGAGGGTACCGCTCGCGAATCACCGCGGCCAGGCCCTTGCCAGTGACGGCGCCGATGCGCATACAGGCCTCCTGCACGGCGGTCATCAGGGGGTAGGCCAAAAGCATCGTCCAGTTGAGCGCAAACCCATACTGTGCCCCAGCCTGCGAGTAGGTGGCGATACCGCTGGGATCATCGTCGGCCACGCCGGTGATTAGCCCT
>JBBRTP010000078.1:0-3623 GCA_038244255.1 Candidatus Saccharimonadia bacterium | reverse complement strand
TCATGGAGATCACCGGCAAGGTGCGTAACCTGGGCGCCGGAACTTGGGTCGGTCGATAATTTGTCGTTGAGTTCAAAAGATATCATTGCTACAATACAATAATGAACTTTTGGCAACAGCTCGAGAAACCCTTCTTTGTCCTGGCTCCCATGGACGATGTTACCGATGTGGTCTTTCGACAGGTGGTTACAGCGGCGGCCGCGCCGGACGTCTTAATGACCGAGTTTGTGGCGACCGATGGCCTCCAATCGGCTGGTCGCGAGCGCACTTTGGAGCGTCTGCGGATCGAGCCCAACTTGGATCGGCCGTTGGTGGCTCAGATCTGGGGTAATAAGCCAGAGAACTATCTTTTGAGCGCCCAAGATATCGCCGAGATGGGATTTTCAGGTATTGATATTAACCTAGGTTGCCCGGAGAAGGGGATTGTGGCTAGGGGGTGCTGCGGTGGCCTCATCGGTCGCTTCGACGAAGTGGCAGCCATTATTAAGGCCACCAAGGCCGGTGCGCCCGACTTGCCCATTAGCGTAAAAACGCGCCTTGGAAATCGCGAGATGATCACCGAGCAGTGGGCCACGTTCTTACTCCACCAGGAGCTAGCGGCCATCACCATGCATGGTCGTACGGTACGGGAGATGAGTAAGGTTCCGGCTCACTGGGACGAGATTGCAAGAGTCGTAGCCCTACGTAATGAGTTGGCGCCAGATACGCTGATTATCGGCAACGGCGACGTCATAGACCGCGCCCACGGCCTCGAGTTGGTAGCCCAAACCGGGGTCGATGGCATCATGATTGGCCGCGGAGTGTTTCATAATCTCTTTGCCTTTGCGTCAGATCCAAAAGTACATCTACCTGACGAGATGATAGCCATCCTGCTCGACCATCTTGAGCGGTTTGAGGCCAATGGTAGCACCAAGTCGTATCAGATTTTAAAGAAGTTCTTCAAGATTTATATAAACGGCTGGCCTGGCGCCGCCGATCTCAGAGCCCAGCTGATGGATTCGTCGTCGCCAGACGAAGCCCGTACCATCCTCGCCCAGGTGACACTACCAACCCTCGTTTAGCTTGCTTATGCTTGCGTAGAGCCAAAAGGTGATTCATAGTGGGCACACTAACAAGGGCGGCATATGATACGGGCGGCGTGTCTGATACTAATGGCAGGTGCCTACTTCTACGGGCTCCAGCTCCTTAATGATCGCGCACAGACCGAGTTAACAAACATCTCATATTTATACACAAGCGCAGCGGCTCAGGCAGCAACGATTTCGGTTCCATCCAAGTAACAACCGGTCGAATACTGCATATTCGTGACGATTCGTAAGGCAATCGCATACCGCTTGTGATATAATCGCGCCAACGCAAAACCCCCTCAGTAACGAGGGGGTTTTGCCTACACGGCTGGCTTACCAAACGTGGCGGACGATCCAATGGTTGTAAGCATTAGCCCACGTACCATATGAACCGATCGCATACGCGTTGGCCCAGCGCAGCTGGGTGATCGGGTTGGTCAGGTAGTCGGCACCAAACTTCGCCATCTTACTGGCGGGTAAGGCCTGACCGAGTCCATAGGCACCCGAACCAGTGTAGTTTGACTTCGTGACACCCCAACCAGATTCGTGGTCGATGATGTAGTTGACGAAGCCAAAGTCACTCTCCGCGATACCGGCCGCACGCATCCAATCGGAGTGTGAGCCAGCCACGGGCGCCACCTGTACGACGGCTACCTTAACGGTAAGCGCCTTACGGCGAGCAGCCTGAGCTGCAGCAGCGGCGGCCTTAGTAGCAGCCGCCTGAGCAGCCTGAGCTGCGTGAAGCGGAGCCAGAACCGCCGTGTCATAGCTGGGCTTATTTGGCCCTGAAATGACGATGGGATCGGCCGTGTTGGTATTAAATTTCACCTCTACGCTTGAGACTGTCGAAGACGAGTCAGAAGCGGCGGCCGCAGTACCGGAACCAGTAATGTCAGCCTGAGTAGCGAGCAGCATCAGTGATGCCACCAGCTGTGAGATGTTACGCATAAGGTCCCACGAGTGGGATCTAGTACCTTTCGTTTACCACTTAACACGTCCAACAAAAAAGAGCCTCTAAAAGCTCTGTTCAAGTGAACGAAAGCTAGTATACTGCACTATCACACAATTGTCAATAGTATAAGGTCAAGGTTAAGCGGGATCAGGCACAAAACAAGCGTTATAACAGCCCGAGAGTGGTACAATCTACTTATGCTTGTGTGGGCCTATTTACAGTGGTGGTATGGCTCTGGTTGGCGGGACGCAATCCGCCGAATCTGGGGTCGCAGCCGGCGTATCTATCTGGATTTCTCAATCCCGATTCTACTGCGTACCTTATTTGCACCATGGCGGCGCATCATCTCACCGAGTAGCGGCGGGCTCGACCAGCGCCTTCGAGCAGTCATAGATAATGTGTTATCGCGCGTCATTGGCTTCGTTGTCCGCTTCATCACCCTGGTGATCGCCAGCGTGCTCATCGGTGCCAATATACTACTAAGCGCTACTGCCGCTATCCTCTGGCCAGCATTGCCACTGATATCAGTGGGTTTTATCATCTGGGGGCTCACTAAATGAGCCAATACATCTTCAATCGAGCTACTCCCCGGGTCGCCAAAGCCCGCCTCGCGAGACGTCTGGGTAGCTGGGCAGTGCCGCTCGTAATTGGAGGAGCAACGCTCCTGTTGGTGGCCGGTCTGGCCCTCGTGCTGATCAGAATTCAGTTTGGCTATAGCCTCGCAGGGCTATCGTTACTCCTGTGGTCGATCGTATTGTGGCTCAGGCGCGATGTGCTCGAACTACCGGCCCAGCCGGCAACATCAAAGAGCCTTGATCAGATATTACCGTCAAGCGTAGTTGCCGGCTTCCACGAATCGATTACCCCCCAGCAGCTCTGGCCGCTACTATTAAGAGATTGGCGAGCCGGTTTTTTGTTGAGTAGATACTCTATCCCGACGACGATAATTGAGAGCTTACTAGGCAGCGATCCGATCCCCGATACCTTTTGGGACG
This sequence comes from Candidatus Saccharimonadia bacterium, assembly GCA_038244255.1. Taxonomy (GTDB): domain Bacteria; phylum Patescibacteriota; class Saccharimonadia; order UBA4664; family UBA4664; genus JBBRTP01. The sequence continues at coordinate 609 of JBBRTP010000078.1, read as the reverse complement.
AGGCAGTGAAGGCCAGTCAAGCCGCCAAGCAAGACCGGCTTTCAGCCGCCACGCTAGTGGTCACTCTGTTTGCTACCACTCCAGCGCTCGCCTCCGTACTTACCAAGCTCACACTCGATCAGGCGGAACTCACCGAGAGCCTACGCTGGATTGGACGAGTCGAGGCGTACCAGATGGCCGAGAAGCCCGTATACGGCGGGCTGGCCCGTGATTGGGCGGCCGGGTTTACGCCACTACTGCAGCAATTTGGCCAGAACCTTAGTCAACAGATTGAGCAGGCGGGGCCGCGCTACGGCGTACAAGAGCGTACTAATCAGCTTGATGCCCTCATCACTGGACTCTCCAGTGGCACAGGCAGTGTGATATTGGTGGGTGAAGCGGGTATCGGTAAGAGTGCGCTTCTGTCGGGGCTCGCCGATCGCTTGTTACGAGGGGATGACGGCGGAGCGCTAGCTCATCACCAAGTGGTGGCACTCCATGCCTCGATTCTGCTATCTACGGTTCAGCAACCCGGCGATCTGGAACGAGTCGTCTTGCAGCTCTTTAGCGAGGCCTCTAGAGCGGGCAATATCGTCTTGGCACTTGATGAGGCCCAACTCTTCTTCGGCC
>JBBRTP010000077.1:0-3693 GCA_038244255.1 Candidatus Saccharimonadia bacterium | reverse complement strand
TGGCAGCGGCCACAGCGGACTTGTACGTGCCAGCCGCCGCCTTAAGCTGAGCCTGGCGAGCCGATATGAGGGCCAGGAGGCCATTCTTAAACGTCGCATTGGCAGCGTCCACGGCGGCACGGCGCTTGGTTACAGCGGCGTTTACGGCCGCCTCAAAGGTCGCCACAGCCTGCTTCTCGGCGGTGGTGTTAGCCTTGGCCTCGAGCTTAGTGAAGTCGATCTTGCGCTTCGTATCCATTTCGGAACGGCTGTTCTCGAGCTTCTTCTGGGCATCGCCGATGGTCTGATCAACCTTCTTGCCACGGTCCTCGAAGTTGGACTCAAGCTGAGTAAAGTCGTTGTCGGTATCGGTGTGAATCCGCCCGGTTACGTCGCCAATCTTACTACAGAGCATGGCCGGCTCAACGCGGCCGGACCCACCATGGTCACTAGTGGCAGTGCGCGTGGGCTCCGGGCTACCCGACACGGAGGGCCTGGGACTCTGGCTGTGCTCGGGATTGCTGTCGCCCTGAGCCAATACGATTGATGAACTAAAGACCAAAGGTGCAAGAGCGCTTAGGAGTATCGTCTTAGAAATTGTTCGCATTGAAGCTAGCTCCTAAGTTAGAGACATCGGAATCGGCCGCCGCGGCTTGGTCGGCGGCACTCTCGGCCTCGCTACTTATAGACGACTCGGCAGTGGCATCCAGCACAGCCGCATCAACGGTAGTCTGGGCTACACCCACGGAGGTGTTAGCGGTTTTAGGCGCCTGGACGGCAGCCTGCTGCGAGGCAGCGTGGCGACTCTGATATACGGCTAGGCCTATCAGCGAGAGGACCGCTGCGGCCAGCACCAGCTCCATGAGCAAGGCTGCTCCGCGTTGGTTGTTAATAAACTTGGGCATATTTTATTTTTCCTTAAATAGTGGCTTTATTATTACACTTATGCTTAAATTGTCAATTTTTAGCACAGCTTATTGTGCTGGTTCTAGTGTTAAATGATCGATAATCTCCTCGCCGTGATCCGCCGCCATATTGATGGCTTGAAAGGTTTGATCGTCTACGAAGTAGACCTCCACCCCCAGAGACTGCATGGCAATAAGACCCGACTCATAGTGCTCCGTTTTAGCTGGAGTCACTGGCACTGGGCTCGTCCACTCGATATCGCCCATATTGCGATCGGCGTGAAATGCAAACGTGGTACTGGGCAGTGAGTAGATGGCGCCGCCTTGATCTGCTTGGGTAAAACGATCCCGATTACTGATGACACAACGCCACGGGCCGGGCACACTGTCATGTGTCCAGCGCCCGATCTTCACCCACGAATCATTGGTGGCCACGAGAAAACAGGCAGCATAGGCCTTATCGGGCGTCGCAAAGACGGCTGGACCGTCCAGTGGTGATCTCATCTTCTCGTTTCGCGGCTCGAACTCCATGATGTGGGCATTGTGCGAGGCGTGATAGAGCACTTCGGGTTTCTTTACCTCAGTCTCGGGAGGATGTTCGTGTTCCATAATGGTATCTTACCAAATCGAACTGCTTATACTGACCGGATTTCACACCCGAGACTGCGCGGCGAGCATTTGTCGAGTAAGTACAGGCAAGTTTAGCAGGCAGTTGACTTTATGGCCATAATTGTTACGCTTAAGCCAATTTTAACGGAAAAACACAAATAGCCATGGCACAGCCAAAAACATCTAAGAAAGCGAGCGGCGGGAACCTACTAAAGCGTGGCAATCGAGCCAATGTCTACGCTATTGTCGCAATCATCGCGCTACTGAGCGGCGTCGGTATCTACCTGAAGGTCTTTAGCCACGCAGCCTCGGCATATTGCGTAGGTGGGGTCTTCGCCTCCGGCTCTTCCGGACAGTGCGTTAAAGATATCCAGACTATGGTCAACCTATCTACTGATGTAAACCCAAAGATCACGGTCAACGGAAAGTTCAATGCTGCGACCGTCAACGCCGTCAAGCAGCTGCAAACTCAGGTGAACACCCTAAAGCCACAGGGTTTGCCTTATCCCCTAACTGTTAACGGCCGTGTAAATGCCAAGACCTGGACGGTTCTATGTGCTGACTCAAACAACTACTTTGCCGGATCAGCGCCATACATCGCCTTCCATGATGCCGGCTGCCAGACCCTCACGCTACCGTAAGCCAAGATTTGTGCGAGATAATACTCGGAACAAAGATCGTTAATAGGCGGTGGGCGGTTTCTGGGTCGTAGCTAGCTTCTTGAGTTTTAGCTCAGTGAGTTCGCGCAGAATGTCGTCCAAGGTAGCATGTAATTTCTCACGGCTGATCCCGTGTTTCTCCTCGATCTGGGCATCAATAAAGTCTTGAGTCTTACCGAAGTCGTTCTTGAACTTCTGATTGATGTCCTTCCAGGCAAAACCTTTGAAATATTCCGGCAAATCTCGATCGTAGTTGACGACGCCTTTATCGAGCAACAACGCGATGCTTGGATAGCCAAGATAGCCTACCCAATATGATCCGTTGTCATTGGCGGTAATGGCGTTAGCCGCCGGATCGTAGACGACGTCATAGTACTTGTTGCCACTAGACGAGTACACTTTGGCGGTATTATTGGACACCTCAAGCCGGCCGTCGGCCAGCGAGCCCAGGGCTTCGTACAATTTGATGATCGGAGCCGGCTGCCATTCCATAGGCTGATAATACCAGATTCTAAACATCTGCTAGATATGACAAGCCCCCGATAACGAGCATTGGGGGCTTGTCGTCGGGGGCGGAAAATCTAGGCAGGAGCGTGAACCAGGTCGGTCTTACGCGACCAATTGGGGCAGGAGGCCAGCGATGCAGCCAGATCCGAGCCGCAGTCTTCGCCGCAACCGCGACAGACATTGGAATTGGTCGCGGTATTCCAGTGCAAGTGGTGCAGGCCCCTCTTGGCCATCTTGCACCGTCGGTGGCGCGAGAACCAGGACATTCGGATCACCTCTCAGATCTGTCGATCGGCACAAATGGCGGTGCGGGAAGTCGCTCGTCTGACTAAACGAGTCAGGCGGGAGAGCCCCACTAGGTATCCCAGCACTATCGCGCCTATCATCGCGCCGATAAGCGTACCGTGGTTAAGTTTGACGATCACGCCGATAGTGAGGCCGATCAGAAGCTGGAGGCAGAGTAACGCCTCGGGGCTTCCTTCTGCGCTCCCACTCCCTATCTCGATACCGCTCCCCAGGATGTAAATTCCCGCCACTAGCGTGAGTGCCAGTACGATAGCGACCACGAGTGGCGCCGGGAAGGAGAGGCCGGGAAGGGCACGCTGGACGAGAAAGTATCCCACGACTCCGCTCGCCAGGAACGCGACCGACCAGAGTACGGTCCAGACTCTGTCGTACGACCGCTCCTTAGCTGATACTTGCGCTTCGGACATCAGGACTCCCGCGCGGGCCAGGTACTACGCTTCCCAGGCTCAGCACCCTGAGACTTACTCAAAGTGCTAAGGAGAAACGTCGGAGTTTAATTACACGCTAGATTGCATCACATGGCAAGCACCCACTCGAAATGGCACTAGCCTAACCAGCGACGTTCGATCCTGGTCGTACTATCAAAGAAAAGACGAGACAGAAGTCTCGTCTTTTCTTTGGTGGAGCATTGTTGACTTAGTTCGAACTATTCTTGCTTCAGTGGAAAGTGCCAACCGGTATTAACGGAGGTTTATTAACGACGCTGCCAGTCGCCACTGAAAAAACGC
>JBBRTP010000076.1:0-3746 GCA_038244255.1 Candidatus Saccharimonadia bacterium | reverse complement strand
GCGTTCGCGGCGTTGCCGGAACCAACGTTACCAACCGTGGTGTTGTTCTCGGCCTCGGCTGCGCCGCTGCCCGCTTCCTGCATGTTCATGTTACCAACACCGATGTTGTTGTGGTTGCTAACGGTGTTAGTCCAGGAGTTCTCTACCTCGGCACTGTTGTGCGAGCTAGGACCGGTCGTGCCGCCGATGGTGGCCGTACTGGCTGCTGCGACACCCGCGATGGCGAGCGAAGCGATGCCAATGGCACCGTAGCGTAGGATTGAAGTCTTGATCATTTTGTTATGATCCTTTCTAAATTATTTAATGGTTTGTAGTACCGGGCCCGAGGGCCCGCGATCAGTTACTCCCTTGGGAGGACTGCTGTGAGCTGGACGAGATTGACGTGAATCCAGATCCGTTGATGCTCGTGGTACTCATACTGGTACTCGTTGCATTGCCCGAAGTAGATTTAGAGGTCGTTACCTTGACCGGTCCCGTTCCCGAGGTGGTGGTTTGAGTGGTATCACTATTGCCACCATTCTCGCTATTGGTCACGGTCGTCTGGGAGCTGCCGGTGGCATACTGTGATACGCCATTTGGCTTCACTTTTACCGGCTGCCCGTCGACGGTCACTTGGGTCGAAGCTGTCGGCTCCGCACCCATCGTATTGGTCGTGGTCACGGCGGTCGTATCGAGGTGCTTGGCGTCAGCTGGCTTGGCGGCACTTGCCACCATTATCGCTACACCGATCAGACTCAATGCCAGAGCCGAGAAGACGATTGGTTTGAATGTACGAAGAACCCTCATCGTAACCTCCTAGTTAACGAGCCGAGATCGGCGATTGTTATACAGCGAGGTACCGAGAGCGCCGAGCAGACTTACCAGCGCCATCAGGGTCAGTAGCATAGGCGATAGACCGTTGCTACTTGCCAGCGCCGGAGCGGCCAAGGCCGCGACGGGTGCGTGGTAAAGCGCACGAAGCGCCGAAACATCTACTGGAACCGATGCGCCAACTGCGGGAAGCGTTGAGGCACCAGCGCCCATGCCACCTGTTGAGGCACCAAGGACACTTCCGCCACTGCCGCCAGTACCGCCGTTGTTACCACCGGATCCACCGTTGCCCTCACCGTTACCACCGCCGTTGTTACCACCGGACCCGCCGCTCGCGGCATTGTCGATGGCGACGCTGGTCGTAGTCATGTTGGCGTTGGAGGCATCTCCTGATGCCACATCCCCTACCTTGGTGTTACCACTCGCGGTAACGTCACCTGACGACGACTCCTGAGAGTTGACGTTTAGGATGGTCACTGAGTTCGAATTATCAACTGTGTTCGTCCACGTATTGGTCGTTGTCACAGTATTGGTCGAGTCTGGTCCAGTTGTACCAGTCAGCGTGGCCGAATCGGCCAATGCTACACCCGTAAAACTAAACGCAAGCGTTCCGATAGCCGAAAATCTGAGAACTGTTCGTGCAATTGTCATGTTATTCACCTCCTTTCTTATATGCGTTAGGTCACTAATCTGATATTTGCTTTTTCCGCCAAAAAAATTGGGCTATGTAACTCGGCCAGAGACCGGTACATAACCCAACAAGTATGGAGGAGCAAAATTGGAGGCTGGCAGATCACTGCGCGCGGCATAGACGAACCCGAATCGGCGCATTGACTGGCCATAACTACGAACGAACAGTACAGAAAACAGCAAAGTAATAACGGCAACTATACCAAGGGCTCGCATACCGTAAGGAGTCATCTCGTAGAATTTGACGGTACTTGGAGCTACCAGGGCAGCCAGGTTCGAGGTGAGCTGATTAAGCAGGCCAGTGGGCTTGAAGGGTGCCTTCTCTGGTAGGGGCGAGGTAGCGGGGATCGCAACCGGCTCGGCAGCCGTATCCTGGCCGTAGATAGAGGAGAAATGGCTGACTTGAGCAGCCAACCCATGGGCAAAACCACGTGAAGTAGCGAGTGATGGCTCGTTGTTCGTGGCGGCCAGAGCTACTACGGTAGAGTCATGGTCAATCGCGCTCAGAGACCCATTCACCATCGCAGCACCAGCCAAGTTGGCACCAGAAGCAGAGGTATCAACCGACGACTCGACAACAATAGAGGTTGAGCCGGTATTTGGCTCGGTGGCTTTACTCGCATCAGGTGGTACGCCGTTACCGGACACTGTGGTTTTTGAAATGGCTTGATCGCCGCTCTGATCCGATGAGGTAACCTGAACTTGAGTCGACGAAGTAGCTGACGAATCAGATGAGTTCTGGATTACCTCGTGTGATGAAGTCTGAGTCGAGACTACCGGGCTATCCGCCAGCGCACTGCCACTCAACAGTAGTAAAGCCACGCCTGATCCGGCGAGCTCCAAAGCCAGGACAGCAAACCGTGATGTGGGGCGTAGATTTCTACTCAATTTAGAAGTCCCAATTACGAAGTCTGTGCACACAAAGTCTGTCAGTAGAATAGTCCTTGGCTGTTATCCCAACACTGTCACTTATCACTAAAGAATGATTGGAATCCTTAAGATTTATAGTAACAATAACTATAAAAAGAGCCATACAATGTAAGGCTCTTTTTATCTATATTTTGTGGTTACTCAGATGACGTTTCGTCGATTTCTTCTAGAGTCTCTAGCTCGCCCTCAAGCTGGGTCTCACCGAGCAGGGCCACCGAGGCCACCTTATCATCATCCTTCATGCGCATGATCCGAACGCCCTGGGTGGCACGCCCAATCAGCGAGATATCCTCGAGGCGTAAGCGGATAATTTGGCCCTGCGTTGAGACGATCACCAGGTCATCGCGTGGGTCGGTGATGGCCCGCACATCGAGCGCCTTACCGGTCTTGCCGGTGACGACGCCGGCCTTAATTCCTACCCCACCGCGTGCATGGGTCGCGAACTGGTCCACCTGCGTACGCTTACCGTAGCCGTTCTCCATAATTACCAACATCTGCATGCCTGGCCTGACGACGTCCATACCCACCACCAGGTCGGTCGGCCGCAGACGAATACCTCGTACGCCACGAGTCGCGCGACCCATGGGGCGTACCTCGCTCTCCTTGAAGCGAATAGCTTGGGCGAGGGCCGTCGAGATGACAATCTCGTCCTTACCGTTGGTGAGCTTCACCCAGCGAAGTTCGTCGCCGTCATCGAGCTTAATAGCGATAAGCCCATTCGCTCGTACGTTGGCGTAATCGGCCAGCTGAGTCTTTTTAACTGTACCGAGACGGGTGGTCATGAAGAGGTACTGGTGCTCAAGCTTAGCATCAAATGCCACCAGCGAGGTGACGGTCTCTTCGGGGGCGAGCTGCAATAAGTTGGGCACGGCTTGGCCCTTCGCGGTCCTTGAGGCCGCCGGGATCTCGTAGACTTTCAGCCGGAAGACCCGACCCTTATTGGTAAAGAAGAGCATATAATCGTGGTTCTGGGTGAGTACCAGGTGCTCTACCACATCTTCTTCTTTCGTCGCCATACCCATAATACCCTTGCCGCCGCGACCCTGGCTCTTATAGGTGTTCGAGGGAATGCGCTTAATGTAGCCGCCAGCCGTGAGGGTCACGATGACCTGCTCGTTTGGCACCAGCTCCTCTTCGGAGAATTTGCCGATTTCGGAGCCCACAATTTGAGTGCGGCGATCATCGCCGTATTTGGCCTTCATCTCCTCGAGCTCGGCCCGGATGACTTTGAGAATCTCGGCTTCATTGGCCAGAATCTTCTCGAGTTCGGCAATTATCTTTAAGAGTTCGGCTAGTTCATCTTCGATCTTCTTGCG
>JBBRTP010000075.1:0-3753 GCA_038244255.1 Candidatus Saccharimonadia bacterium | reverse complement strand
CAAGCAACCGAGAAGCGCGACGGCACTCCGACCGCCGGCCGGGCCGGGGTGGTGAGCACGTACGGCTGTCCGTAGGCCACACTGAGGTCATCGGTGGGAAGCACGCTCGGCAGCGCTGCGTAGACCGAGATGGTCCACGGTCCGAGCGCAGGGTCCACGCCAGGGACGGCGACCTTGATGACGTTGGCCGGGTTGGCCGGATTGGTCCCCGTGATGGTGGAAGTCCAGAACGATTCGATCTGTCCGCCGGCGTCGGATACCGCGACCACCTTGATGGCGGCCGGCTCGGTAGCGAAGGCGCCGACCTGAAGAAAGAGCGGGCGCGGGACGGGGTTGGCCATGGGCGCGCCGACGAATCCGCAGTGGGCCGAGACGATTCGCGGGGCATTGCTGGTGGTGGTAAACGTTGGGAACGCCACCGGGACGATGGTCTTGCCGGCCAAGGCGTTAAGCGGCGTTCCGGCAACCAAGCAGATTGCGAGAGCGCCGCCGATGAAAGTGCGCCTTGTGGGTGTGTCCATGGTTTCCTCCGTGAGGGGTAGAGGCGAAATGTCGAGGAGCTTGATTCGGCCTAGGGGACCGAAAGTGAAGGCAACTTTACCATTTATTCACGTCAAAATCAATCTGTGGCTACATTCGGCCGATCTTTGGTGGGTTGCCTATTGATTTTAGGTAGATTCGTGATCATAGTACGCGTACCCAAACGTACCTACGCAAATTGGATAGGAGGTGAAGGCAATGAGCGATTCTATGGAGCGTCTCGAGGCGATCATCTACACCAGTGCGGTCCGAGCCGAGGATTGGGAGATCACACTCAAGGAGCTTCGTGAGCTGCTTGAGGAGAGCCGGGAGTACCCTAGCCATCTGCAGCGGCCCTTGGTGTATGAGGCCACGGTAGCAGCTTTCTGGCAATCGATCGGTCTCGACGCGGAACTCTGGCAACGGCTGGAGGATCTCTACGAGACGATCGGAGCTGCGGGTCGGCGTGAGGTCTGGTCGAGTCTCCTAAGTAGTGGAGAAGTGATCAGCCTGCCGGCCCGTCCAACCATCCATCCGAGCCAAACCGCAGCCTGCGGGGAGGGATAATGGACTACTTCCGTGAGGTACCAACGTTTGGGTTAGAGCGGTTTCGATTGATTCGAAGCCGCTCTTTCCCGTATTTGTTAACCGTCAACCTAAACTCGATTCAGGATCTCTTAGTATCTCGATGAAAGCGCTTAAAAACATATGTATGCGTAAGTAGCCTCATCTTTGGTACAATCAACTTCATGAATGCGAACGAAATCCGCCAAGCTTATCTGAAATTTTTTGCCGACCGCGGCCACGCCGTGATTCCGCGCGCCCTTCTGGTGCCGCAGAACGACCCTACGACACTATTCACCGGCTCCGGAATGCAGCCGCTCCTGCCGTATCTACTGGGTGAGGCACACCCCAAAGGCCAGCGCCTGACCGATTCGCAGACCTCGTTTCGCGCCCAAGACATCGAGGAGGTCGGCGATAACCGCCACACTACTTTCTTCGAGATGCTCGGCAACTGGAGCCTGGGCGACTACTTTAAGGCCGAGCAGCTACCTTGGTTCTTCGAGTTTTTGACCGAGGTTGTGGGGATCGATCCAACGAAATTATATGTAACTTGCTTCATCGGTGACGATGCCAATGGCATTCCCAAGGACAGCGAGAGCGCGGAGATCTGGACGAAGCTCTTTAAATCGAAGGATCTCGATCACAAGGCGGTGGACGTTGGCTCCGAGGCTCAGGGTTACGAGCACGGTATGCAGGGCGGTCGCATCTTCTTTTATGATGCTGCCAAGAACTGGTGGTGTCGTGCCGGCAAGATTAGCGACATGCCGGCCGGCGAGCCGGGTGGTCCCGACTCCGAGGTTTTCTACGAATTTGATTTTGTGGAGCACAACAAAAGTTATGGCGAACACTGCCATCCCAACTGTGATTGTGGCCGCTTTGTGGAGATCGGCAACTCCGTCTTTATGGAGTACCTCAAGACCGAAAAAGGCTTCGAGAAGCTGCCCAAGCGCAACGTCGACTTCGGCGGGGGACTCGAGCGCATCTCGATGGCAGCGATCAATAGTCCCGATGCCTTTCAGATCAGTTTGATAAAGCCGATCATCGACGAGCTCGAAAAGATCTCCGGCAAGCGCTACGAAAGTCACACCGAGAGTATGCGCGTCATCGCCGACCACCTCCGTGCCGCCACCTTCCTAGCCGTCGACGGTGTCGTGCCGAGCAACAAGGAGCAGGGCTACGTGATGCGCCGCCTCATGCGCCGAGCGATGGTGAAGGCTTTTGATCTGGGCATCGAGCAGAACTTTGTTGAATCGGTAGTCCCCGTGATCGCCGACCTTTATCACCACGACTTCCCCGAGGTCGCTAAGAGCCGTCAGGCAGTTATCGATGTTCTAGTAAAAGAGGAGAAGGCGTTTCGTCAGACGCTGCGCAACGGACTGAAGGAGTTTGATCGTCTCTTTAACTCGCACGTCACCCTGAGCGAAGTCGAAGGGCCTGACTCAGGATCAATACTCTTCACCCTCTACGATACCTACGGTTTTCCGGTCGAGTTAAGCGCCGAAGAAGCTTTTAAACGCGAAATCGAACTCGATTCGGATTGGCGTGCGCAATTTGACGCCAAGATGAAAGAGCAGAAGCTCCGATCGCAGACCGCGGCCAAAGGCACCTTCAAGGGCGGTCTGGGCGGTCAAACCGAGCAGCACAAGCAGTACCACACCGCGACTCACCTGATGTACCAGGCGCTGCGCGACGTGCTGGGCGATCACGTGGTGCAGAACGGCTCAAACATTACCGAGGAGCGGCTACGGTTCGACTTTAGCCACCCCGAGAAGGTGACAGACGATCAGATCAAGGCGGTCGAGAAGATTGTGAACGAGCAGATTAAGGCCGATCTTACGATCTCGTTCCACGAATATCCCACCAAAGTCGCTCGTGAGGAGATGGGCGCGCTGGGCCAATTTGGCGATCGCTACGGCGAGACGGTGAAGGTCTACAAGATGATCGCCGACGGTGCCGCGAAGCCATTTAGCTTCGAAATCTGCGGCGGCCCCCACGTTGAGCACACCGGCCAGCTGGCCGAAGGCGGCAAGACGTTCAAGATCAAGAAAGAGGAGTCGAGCTCCTCTGGCGTGCGGCGCATTAAGGCCGTTTTGGAATAAGTAACGCCCCCTCAACAATCGAGGGGGCGCTTGAGCTCAAAGTGAGCTCGCAGTTGGTCGGCCAGATCACTGGGCCAGATTGAGGCCGGCCGGTCGTGGACTAGATCGATCTGGCTTGGGGTCAGGCCCGCCGCCGATAGTTCGGCGACACTGGCACAGAGCACAATGACATCAAGCGGGTCGCTCGTGACGGCAGATTCTCCGCCCCGACTCATACGGCGACCTGAAACGGTTGATCGTAGTAAGCCTCAAGCTGATGCTGTGTGGCCATATCAAGCTCGAAAGCCAGCTCGACGTCGATCTCATGTGCCACCGGCAAGCGCTCGATCGTGACGGTGAGTTCGAGCCCAAGACCGTGCGCCATTGTGGTCATGATTGAGATCGACTCCTGAAGCAGCTCAAGCCCGCTCGCTTGATCGTTCATGTTCCATAGCCCATCAGACCGATGTTGAGAAGCCATTGTGATCACCTCGATTTCAAGTAGCGACGAGACTCTTACTGTACAAAAACCGAACACGATTTGTCTAGTCAATTCTTCTTACCTCTCGGGTAGATAAATGCTGTCTAATCT
>JBBRTP010000074.1:0-3783 GCA_038244255.1 Candidatus Saccharimonadia bacterium | reverse complement strand
TTTTATGAGCCGCCCTATGCCGCTATAAAGACCCACCATACGTAATATATACGCGCTCCAACGAGGCGTCTGCTAGAAGATAGTAAAGTACTAATACAACATTTGCAAAATTTTGCAACCGACCTCGGAGGTCAGCATTTTTCGGCCCCGCCGCCATTCGCTTGGGCGGTGGGGTATTTGGTTGTATAGTCGGAGCTGATGAATCAGATTATTACCATTCATGATCGCATGCAAGATGGTTACTCGTATGCGCTGACCGAGCCCGTAGGCCAGAACTTTGACCCAATCTTCACGCCCGACTTAACCCCCAGAGAGATGCTCGAGCTAGGTGTCTTTGGTGGTAAGTATATGACCGATTGCGAGGATGAGTTTCCAGCCGATTGGTTCACCGCGGCAAAACTATGCAGTACTAGGCACGATGCGTCACTCAATTTATTCGGCGTGAATGCTAGCCAGCCGCTCGTGGTTTGGCAGCTCAAGGGCTGGATCTATCCGGAGGACCCTCGCGGTTGGTTCCAATGGTACTGCCGCTACTTTATGGGGCGGCGCATTCCGCTCGAAGACAAGCGTCAGATTGCACGCTGGCGAGCCATGAGCCGCCACCTATCTCAACTACGTAAGAACTGTCATCCAGGCGATGTATCTTGCCGACCCAAGCAGTGCCAAGCGGTGCTCCATTGGGCGTACGACAGTCGGCAAATCTAGTGGTATCTTGGCCGTTCGGCGTGACAGCGCCAATCGATTACATCGAGAATGCGATTGTCGATCAGATTTAAAGGCGTCATAATTTGAGCTTACCTCGTGTAATCCAAATCCAAATAATACCGTGATTAACGCGAAGCGCGGTCGATTCGTCTCAAGACGGCCCACAGCCCTCCGGCAAAGAGCATTGCTGCGAGGCCGTAGCCAATGTAGGCGAATGGATTTATCGGTTTGGCCGGTGGTGCGGCCACATGGACCGGAAAGGTTAGGGTGAAAGGCGCTGATCCACTAGCCGACCTCAATTGGCCTATTACGGTCAGTTTATATTCGCCGGAGTGGGGGAAGGTGAAGGGCTGCTCGGAAGAGTTGGGTTCGGTGGCTAGCTGCGTGAGGCTGAGTGTAGCCGAATAACGATCTAACTCTGTTACCGTTACGTGGCAGTCGCAGCTCGCCAGCGAGAGACCCGAGTCGGTGCTTGAGAATCCGAACCTCAAGGCAATGGTCTGTCCGGCTACGGGGGCATCGTTGGGTTCAATGTGTAATTCGGCCGAGACGGCACCGACGCTGCGCTCAACATGTGCGGACACGGGGGCGGCGAGCACTGCGGTCACAAGTATTGCCCCGAAGATCTTGATAAAGCTTAAATATTGTTGCACTCGGTATCATTCCTCTGAATCAATATTTGCTTCACTTTAGCCGATGTTGAGTTCATAATAGCCCACATGCATCCTGTTGTCGCCAACGCGTGGGAATTGACCCTCACTGCGTACTTTATAGTAAAGTGGCTCATCCGGGCTTGGGCGCTCTTTGTAGTACCCGTTAATCGTAAACCCACGTCCGCCCTTGGGTGGCTCATGGTTATTATGCTGTTTCCGGTCTTTGGCCTCATCCTCTTTAGCCTCATCGGAAGCCCCAAGCTGCCGCTCAAGCGCCGGACCGAGCAACGCCTGATGGACAATCTGGTACGCGATGCCGTGCGTAACGCTGCCAAAGAGCCGCGGTTGAAGCCGCTCCTATTGCCAGAAATCCCTGAAGTCTATCAGCCGTTCGAGACGCTGGCCGAGAATCTCGGAGGATTACCGGCTTTTGCCGGTAATGAAGTTGAACTGATGCCCGAGTACGGAGCGGTGTTTAAGCGTCTCAAAACCGACGTAGACGCGGCCGAGCGATTCGTACATCTGGAGTTCTATATTATCTGTTGGGATACGCTCACCAATCCGCTCTTTCTGGCGCTAGCCAAGGCAGTGCAACGAGGTGTGAAGGTTCGAATCCTGTTTGACCCGGTCGGCTCGCGGAAGTATCCGGGGTACGATCTATTGGTAAAACGACTCGAAGCCTTGGGCATGCAGGTACATCCGATGCTGCCAGTTCACCTGCGACGAAAAGATTTTACCCGTCCTGATCTGCGTAATCACCGCAAAGTTGGTGTGATAGATGGCAAGATTGCCTACACCGGCTCACTAAATCTCATTACGCGCAATTACCACCGGCGTGACGACATCATCTACGACGAGCTGGTGGTGCGAGCTACCGGCCCAGTAGTTGCGCAGTTTGAGGCAATCTTTCTGACCGATTGGCACGCCGAGACTGGGCGCATCTTAAGCGTCAAGAACGATCCGGAGGTACAAATAGACCTCACGCGCACTGGCAAGAGTCTCTTACAAGTCCTACCGAGCGGGCCGGGTAGCGAGACTGAGAATAATCTAAAGCTTTTCGTGGCGCTCATTCACGCGGCTCGTCGCCAGATTACCATCGTTAATCCTTACTTTGTACCGGATGAATCGCTGATGGTAGCCATCACTAGCGCGGCTAACCGCGGTGTTCGGGTGCGCATGATTAACTCGGCCGTGAGCGATCAGTTCCTGGTCAGCCACTCGCAGCGGTCTTATTATGATCAACTATTGGCAGCTGGCGTGGAGATCTATCTCTACCGGCGGCCAATTTTGCTGCATTCTAAGACTATTACCATCGACGAAGCTACGGCAGTGATTGGTTCGAGTAACTTTGATATGCGCTCGTTCACACTGAATATGGAGGTGACGTTACTGGCGTATGATCCAGCGATCGTACGACAACTTCATCAGATAGAAAATCAGTATCTGGCGCGGACCGATCGGGTGGAGCCAGAGGCATGGGCCAGGCGTAAGCGACTGGCGCGATTGCTCGATAATCTAGCGCGTCTCACCTCGGCCGTGCAATAGCCTATTCGTAGCTCGCGAGGACCTTGGTGATGAGCCGTCGCAGTTCGGCCTGCTCATCGGTAGTGAGGCCAGCAAGCTCGGCAAGCTCAATCTCGTTCAGATCATCGTAGAACTCCTCGCGGAGCTTGGACCCAGCAGTAGTGAGCATCACCGATTTCACCCGGCGATCAGCCGGGTTGTCGTTGCGTTCGGCCAAGCCACCACCCTCAAGCCGGTCGACGATACCCGTGACGTTGGAGGCGTCGCAACCCAAATGAGTAGAGAGGCTACTCATGGCCTGAGGTGTGGTCGGGGAGAGCAGGCTCAGCGCGTGGGCTTGCATGCCAGTGAGGCCGCGTTTCTCCGATACGGCGTTGATACGGTGCTTCGACCGCAGCAATAGCTGCAACAGCAGCCAGTACGTACTTTCATCGTGACGGGTGTTATGCATATACACATTATACTTCAATTCTTAAATAGTTGACAACTTCAAGCATTATTTTTACAATGAGGGCTGCATTATAAAGGCGGCCCATACATGAAGACTCCCAATCGATGGTTAATACTTGGGCTCCTCGCCCTGGCGCAATTTATGGTGGTGCTCGACGTCTCGATCGTAAACGTTGCCCTGCCGGCTATCCAGCGCGCACTGCACTTTGCGCCGAATGACCTCCAGTGGATCGTCACTGCCTACACGCTGGCGGTGGGTGGCTTCCTGCTGCTGGGCGGGCGTGTGGCCGACCTCTATGGTCGCAAAATGACCTTCCTGGCCGGCGTGGTGGGATTCTCGATTGCCTCACTCATCGTGGGTACCTCCGAGACGAGTAATATCATGATCATCGCACGTGGTGTGCAGGGTCTGGCTGCCGCCTTCATGTCGCCGGCCGCCTTATCAATATTG
>JBBRTP010000073.1:0-3785 GCA_038244255.1 Candidatus Saccharimonadia bacterium | reverse complement strand
GCCTTGCGGGCCAGGAATCTGCCATATGCTATTAGTACCACTGTTAATATCTTCGAACAGCGTGAGCTGATACATCTATGGTATCTCCTGGAATGGATAGGCCATCGGGCGTCAGATGAAGCCATCGCCCATGTGGTAATGGGTCCGTATGTGCAATGGAGCGCGGCAAGCTGGCGCCAGGTGGTAGAGCGTGCTGGCGTGGACCTGGCGACGGCCGAGGCGACGCTTCGGGTGCTGGCCGCTGAAGATGTGGCGGCCGCAAAGCTGGTGGCGCAACTCGATGAGTGGCGAGGGTGGGCCAGCAATGAAACGGTGGGGCGGCTGGCGTACCGATTAGTCTTTGACACCGGAGTGGCCGACCGTCTGGCCGCCGAGGGAGTCGAGAATGGCCGTATTCTACGCGTATTTGAAGACCTCCACCGCCTCTTTAACCAGATGCAAGACTACGAGACGGTGAGTATGGATCAGACTCTAACCGGGTATCTCGGACAATTTCCGCGCCCGCCGATCCTAGAGGTGGCGGAGACGCTGGGTGATGTCACGGGAGTGCAGCTACTCACCGTGCATGCCTCCAAGGGTCTGGAGTTCGATACCGTGTATCTAGTGAACTGTACGGCCCGTGCGTGGAGTGAGCCGAGTGGCACCGGGCTCACCATACCTCCCGAGCTGTTGCTCACCCGCGAGCTGCCCGCCGTGCACGAGCAGCGTCGCCTGATGTACGTGGCGGCCACCCGAGCGCGCCGCGAGCTGAGGCTAAGTGCGGCGGCCGAAACGGCCAGTGGTGCGCAGCGCCAATCGGTGAGCCCCTTGGTGGGTGAGCTCTTAGGTGCAGAACCAGATATGCAGGCCATCGAGACGACGGACTCAAGTGAGAAAATATTGAGTAAATTACAACAGTTTTATCCACTCAAGAGCGAGTTACCATCGAAGTTACCATTCGAGCAGCCCGATGGTTGGATCGAGCTGGCGGTGGGTGCTATGGAGCGCTACGAGCGATCGCCGCACGACTTCTTCCTGCAGAATGTACTAGGTATTAGCCAGCCGTTTGGCCCCCAGTTGGCCTTTGGTTCGGCGGTCCACGGGGTAATTCAGGCCTATTATGACGCCCGCTTACGCGGTGAGTCGACCGACCTAGAAGAATTAACAGTGCGCCTCGATGAGTTGTGGAGCGACCGGGGCTACGAGTCGCGCGAGCTGGCCGAAATAGCACGAAAGCGTGCATACGCAACGATTGCGAAGTTTAAGGCTCGTGAGGATGCCTTCTCGCGCCATATCCAGGCCTCGGAGATGGCGATCCGGCTCGAGATCCCCGAGGCTAAGCTACGCCTGCGGGGACGCATCGACGCCACATTTTTGGTCGACGGTGGCATCGAGATACGCGACTTTAAGACTGGCTCCGAACGTGATCCGGAGAAGGTGGTCGATAAGGCCAAGAAGAGCTTCCAGCTGCGTTGCTATGCGTTAGCTATTGAGCAACTCACCGGCACCGCACCGGCTCAGGTGACGCTTGATTATGTGGTGACGGGGGCAGAGGGTAGCACGGAGCTCTCAACCCGTATCTTAGCGAATCATCGCGACAAGCTCATTAAGCTTACGGAGGGACTGCGGCGGCGTGATTTTGCCCCAGGGCCAGCCTCGGACTTTAATCCGGCGGCCGCCTTCAAGTACTATGGAACAGAGGAGAATACCGATGAAGCGTGACGATGCCTGGCTGCAACAACTACTCGACACTACCTGGGATACTTACTTTGCCGACGTGCCACAGGAGAATGACGTTCGTATAATCTTTGGCCGCCGGGCGAAGCGCCGGCTTGGCTCGATATCGCTCGATCCGAACGATCGTCACATTAGCATCATCACCATGAACTCTATCTTCCGTTCATCTGAGATACCCGAACTGGTGGTGCAGGCCACGATCGTACATGAACTGACACACTATGCCCACGGCTTCAACTCGCCATTAGCCAAGGCGCAGGTACATCCGCATGCCGGCGGAGTGATGAAGCGGGAGTTTGCCGAGCGCGGCTTACTTGAGATGTATAGCCAGAACAAGCGCTGGCTGAAGGACAATTGGCCGGGTGTGCTAGAACGAGAGTTCCCGTCCCGGACCAGGTCGACTCCGCCGCAGCGAAGTGGTGTGAAGGTGCCTAAGCCGTTCTGGTTTATCGGTGAATGAGCTGGCCAATCGAGGGCAAATAGGCTAAGCTAATCCAGTTATCGGGGTGTGGCGCAGTTGGTAGCGTGCAGCGTTCGGAACGCTGAGGTCGCAGGTTCAAGTCCTGTCACCCCGACCATGATAAAGGACCTACGTTGGTAGGTCTTTTATCTATTTTGGTTGAAATACGAAAAAGGAGCCGGCAAGCCGACTCCCAAACTCATCCTGCACAACACAATTATATAATAGCATAAAAGTCAGAAACTAGTAAATCATAAATACAACAAAATATATAAATTGATAGTTAACTGTACTCAAAAATTGATAATATTATGACAATCATGACAGATATCATCTATCACGATATACATAATTACCGTATTCATAAGTTACGAATTTACCACACCCTGCTATTATTACTGTAATGCTTATAGTTGCTTATGTAATTCTCGGGCTTCTAGCCGGAACACTTGCCGGAATCGTTGGTATCGCTGGTGGTATCTTCCTGGTCCCGGCGCTTGTGCTGCTCTTTCACTTTAGTCAAAAGAGCGCCCAGGGCACCACGCTCGCCGTGCTCTTGCCGCCGATCGGTATTGGGGCTGCCTACCTCTACTACCGAGCGGGCAACGTGGATGTTAAGGCCGCTGTATATATTGCCCTAGGTTTTCTCGCCGGCGGCATTATGGGTGCGTCGATTAATGGCCATCTTTCGAATGCCACCGTGCAACGCGTCTTCGGTATCTTTACGCTGATCGTAGCGATCCGCTTACTCTTCTTCAAATAGGTCGATCCGGACCCTCCAGCTTAAGTGCAGTATTAATCGAAGGAGGCATCTCGCGACACGCACAATTACCAGTGTGCTGGCGGTGCCATTCGACACGTTGTGCGAACGAGGCATTTTTCGGCATACGGTGAGCTTCGTGCCAGGCGCGGTTAGTCTTCATACTCCAAGTATAGCGCCAAAGTAGATCCCTACAGCTAGGAGGTAGTAGCAGTTTCATACCGAACACTTGTCACTACCCACTGACAAAACGCTTGGGTGGGTGTGTACGAGATGTGGATAAGTAACGATTACAACGGGCTGATAGATTACATTATTTTGATCGAAATCATCCGATATTTACTCTCAATATCGGATGATTTTCATTTTATACCAGATAGGGAAGGCTATTTCATAGCCGTAGACCATAAAAACTATTGACCCCTAAACCATTTAGGCATATATTGTTTATGGAGTTCAAAGTGCAGGTAAGGAATTCTCAATTCGAGAAATCTCTTCTCAACAAAATCGCTCGGGTCGCAAACAGTCTCGAGCGCGAGGTGGAAATGGAGTTAAAGGTCGGCTACGCGCTGACCTTTTCTCAATTCAGGGTCTTGGATGCTCTGGCTACCGCTGGTGAGGTGAGTCAACGGGAGCTAGCGTCACGTCTGGAGGTGACGCCGGCTGTAGTAACACGCCAAGCCGAGGTGCTCCATGAGCGAGGTCTACTCGTACAGCGGAATAACCCTCGCAGCAAGCGTGAGAATCTGCTCGCCCTGACAACGAAGGGGGAGCGGGCCGCCCTGGATGCTGCCAAGTCGGTGCACAAGCGGCAGAAGTCTCTCCTCGAACCCCTCTCATTGCAGGACG
>JBBRTP010000072.1:0-3832 GCA_038244255.1 Candidatus Saccharimonadia bacterium | reverse complement strand
CTCACGTATACATTGCCACCAAACTCGGCGTTGGTATCTAGACTCACCCAGACTTTGACCGGCGAGTCGATCACCGATCCGGCCGACAGGTTACCAAAGCTCACAATATATGGCGGGCTCGTACTGGTATCAATAGATGATACATCGATATCGAAGGCCAGTGTCGGGTCGCTCGTCGTAGCACCAGTGGAGGCGGGTCCGTAAGGACTCTCGGTGTATTTGCCTCGATAGGCCTTGGCTTTCACGCTATATACGGTACTCCTGGTCAGGCCACGGATATAAACCCCCGCGCCGCTCCCCCAGGCCGCATAGGTCTGATAGTCGGCGGTGGTTAAGGTTGAGCCAATGGTAAGATCACTCTTTACATACTGCGTAGTAGCAAATCCGTCGGTTGAGATGGCGACCGCAAACGTCGCATCGCTCGGATTATTCTGCGGATCGATGATTAAGAGCAGCTTATTATAGTAGCTCGCCGGATTGCTCAGCGTCGCCAGCGGCACATTGGCCTGTTTCTGAAAGTTCTCGCCCCCACCGATGGCATAATTGGATGACGTACTCGTACCGCTCGCCGCATCACCGGCGATGCCATTGATGGCGTAGTTGGTGGAGGCTGAGTCACTCGTCCCGCCGGTGCCAAAGCCATATGAGTTGAGCTGGTAGCTCGAGCTCGCCGGCAATGAGGCAAAGAGTACTAGCGATAGACCGATGAGCCATTTCGAGAGATTCATTGTCGCCACCTGACGGTGGGCATGATCGCCTGCATAAAGGTATTCACATCGTCACCGGAGGCAGTCGAAGTGATGGCAACGATCACCAGCTTACCACCATGCGCCCAGAACATCGTAAGCTCCGTGTGGTCGTTCTTTGCCATGAGTACTACCGGCTCCGTCTTCACCGCACCGGCCGAGGCTTTATACAGCGATGGATTAATGAGCCGATACTTATAGCTCGAGTCATCATCGAGGTTTCCCGATGGCAGATTAAAGACGCTGACGGCGATACTGCGCCGGTACTGAGCCTTGCTCGAGATCACATACTGCTCGAGGGCCGAGGGGCTTGAACTCACCCGGGAGACTTGATCAAAGGCCGAAGGATAATTCAGGTCGATGATGAGTCCAGCTAGTTCGTTAAGCCCCGCTTTAGGGGTCGGTGATGCGACAAACTGCTTCTGGGGAAGAGCGGTGCCGACCACGGGATCATTGAGGAGCTTTATGATCCCCACTATTACAAACCCAACAATCACGCCAATAATAACGCGATAGAAGACCCAGCGACGCCAACGCCGACGCGGCCGAATCGTAGCCAACTCCTCATTATTATCGGGCGTCGGCGCCCCATGAAGCTGCGACGCGTGCTGGTTGGGGCGCTCGGGGGTCATGCCAAGGCCTCCATCTGACGACGCATAATTCGTTTCTCACGCCGCTCCCCCAACCAGAAGGAGATGATCATGAGCAAGAGAATGATCCAGAGCGGCCAGATCAGAGCGTACTGACTCAGCGATGGCATCACCGATTTAGCTCCTGCCTTAGCATTACCCGAGGGCGAGTTGATGATGGAAGTAAGCTGGAGGTAGGCAGTGTGGCCGGCAGCATCGGTAGCACGAATGATTAAGGGGTACGACCCCAGGTATCCCCCCGCCTGCTTGTACACATGTGACAATGTGAACGGCCCCGGCGCGGTCCTGGTTACCAGATCGCTCTGGCTGCCATCACCCCAATCAAAGCTCACCGCGTAGGGCGCCAGCCCTCCGACTAGTTCGATGGGCCAGGTGATGGTATCGCCCGGTGCGGCGCCGCGATAGTAGCTGGTGGATTGGATAATGAGCTCACTCGAGAAGCCAAAGATGCTCGAAGGTATCGCAAGCGTCACGTTGACGGCCGGCGAATCGGGACCGGGCTGATCGGCCGTATTATAAGCGATGGCCGTCAGCGCGTTACTACCGATAAGCAGGTCGATCTGCAGTGTAAAGTGACGACTCGGATCGCAGAAGGTGCTACCGGCTAAAATCCCGTTCTTATACACCTTCACCAGCGTTTTATCGGGGCAGGTGCCCGTAACGGTGATGGGGTTGGCGCTAAACGACTGGCCCGATGACGGCGAGGTGATGGTGGCCGGACCGTTCGGCCGCTCGCCTGTCACCACGGCGTTTACACTATAACTTCCCCCGCCAGTCGTCGCCGCCTCGCCATTAAAGGAATAGGTGGCCAGAAGTACCCCCAGCGAGAGCACCATAAAGACGAGCAGCGCGTACGATGTCTCGTAGTGAGGGCGCAATCTGCCCGAATGACGATGGTGAGATAACCTCGGAAACACAACCATTACCAATCGATTTTATCATAACCATAAGCTTAATTTGCCGCTAATTACCGTAACCGCTATGATAGAGCCATCACGTGAGCATGAGTTATGCCTGAAGAGCCCGTAAAACCCCCGTCTACCGAGGCAGTGCCAGAGCCAGCGCCGGCGGCTTCCACGTCCCCTTCCCCCGTGGAGGTGGCCGGTACTGAACCGGCAGCAACAGGCAGCACAGCACCGGCCCCCGTTGCCGCCGATAGTACGACCCTAGCCACCGATGCCCTCGTGGACGGAACGGTGCCCACCGTGCTCCACGCCGGAGACGGCACCAAGGCTAAGGCTGGGCGCAACGGACGCGCCTCTATTACCTCTGTCTATCGTCGAGCCGATGTCGCCACTACCCTGCTTACCTTTATTGGCGCCATCGTGGCGGCTGGGCTCATCTTGGGTGGCTACTGGTTCTTCACCCATGCAAAACCCAAAACTACTGTACCTACCACCACCACGAATCTCAGCAAGGACCAGCTTGATAAACTCGGCTCATTCTTTGGTGGTAACAGTGCCGGGAGCAAATCTGAGGTTCTCACCGTCACCAGTGCCGCGCTCTTCACCGGCCGAGTGGCGGTAAATAATGACCTTAAGGTGACCGGCGGGCTCTCAGTGGGCGGCACTACCGCACTTACTACCCTCACCGTCGATGGCACCAGTACGCTCGCGGCCACTAATATTCGCGGCGCCCTCACCGTGGTCGGCCCCACCAACCTGCAAAGCCCGGCCGTCCTGGCGGCTGGCGCCAGCATCAACGGCAATCTGACCGTCTCAGGTAACGGCTCGTTTGGCGGTTCCCTCTCGGCCGGCATTATTAACTCACAGACCATTAGTGTTACCGGCACGCTAAACCTTGCCGGCCATTTGGCGATTACAGGCGTCAATCCGTCGGCCTCGGCCGAGGCTGGTGCCGGTAGTGGCGCCACCGCCACGGTAGACGGTAACGACGCTGCCGGTACCGTTACGGTAAACACCACCAATACGGCAAGCCTCGTCCCCGGCACTGGCATTCAGCTGGTGAAGGTCACCTTCCACACGCCATACGCCAAGACGCCTCGCGTCATCATTACCCCGGTCACCGTCAGCGCCGGAGGCCTGGGCTACTATATTTTAAAGACCAGTACCTACTTTATTATCGCTACCTCCACTCAAGTGAGCCAAGGTACCGGCTACAGCTTCGACTACTGGGTCGTTCAATAACCGACTTTAGGCTTGATAGCAGCATAACTTTAGTTCATAATCTCCCTACGACGACGAGCCTCTGGAGGCCAAAATGTCGTACGACCGTCGTACCTTTCAACGTGGCTTTGACCTCGTTTTGACGCTTTTACTGATCGTTATCTGCTCACCCGTGATCGGCTGGTGCTGGCTACGCGTTAAACGGAGCAGCCCCGGACCTGGGATCTTCCGACAGGAACGTCTCGGATTAGGCCAGCAGCCATTCACCATCTACAAGCTGCGCACCATGCGCTTCGATGAGGACGAGCCG
>JBBRTP010000071.1:0-3899 GCA_038244255.1 Candidatus Saccharimonadia bacterium | reverse complement strand
GAGCCCCAGCCAGACCCCTAGATAGACCGCCAGCGTAGCGACAAAGGTAATTAGGAGTGCAGCCAGAAGCTTCTCGGTCAGCAATCGCGTACGGCTGATGGGCAGGCTCAGCTGCGTCTCCACCAGTCCTCGCCGCTCCTCACCGGAGGTCAGGCCATAAAACAGGGAGATACACAGAATAATCACAATCATCGGCGAGCGCAGGGCAAAGATCTCCTGGCTAATAAAACCGTTGACCGTCTTTAAAGTAGCCATGTCCCCAACCAGCTTCTGCAGTGCTGGCGGCAGCGAGCTCATATCGAACCCCCCACTCTTAAATGACGGGTAAAAGATCATCGTGAGTAGCGTCATGGCGAGAATACCGATAAACCAGGCAACAAGCATGCGACGCTTCTGATAGATGACCTTGGTAAAGACCGAATTCATCACCGCTTCTCTCCCTGAGCACCGGTGTAATAATCGATAAAGACCTCCTCAAGCTCCGGCTCGGCTATGGTGACGTCGCTGACGGGCTGGGTAGCCAAAAATCCTAGGAGATCGCGAATATCCCCGGTATAGCTATAAACTAGCTCATCGCGAGTGGCCGATAGTGGCTTAAGCTGGTCGATACGCTTAGCGTCAGTCTGAATCTGAGCTTGTACCTTGGCACCAGCGCGCACGGTGACCCGCTTGGTCGCACTAATTGCCAGATCGCTTAGGCTCTTCACACCTACGATTCGGCCGTCTTTAATAAAGGCCACTCTATCACACAGCTGTTGTACTTCGTTTAAGATATGTGACGACATAAACACCGTACCACCGCCGTCACGATACGCCTTAATGAGCCGCACAAACGACTCTTGTACCAGCGGATCAAAGCCCGAGGTGGGTTCATCTAAGATTAAGAGTTCCGACCGATGCATCAGCGCCGATATCAGCCCGATCTTCTGGCGGTTGCCTCGTGAGTATGAGCCAATCTTTACCCCAAGGTCGATATCGAGCTGATGCGCTAGTTCAACCATTCGCGCCGGCCAATCACCGCCATACCGTGCACCCACAAAGCCCAAGTACTGCTGGCCGCTAAGATCGCGATCCATCGCCATCTCGCCCGACAGGTAGCCAATGCGCCGGCGCCGGTCTGCACTGCTGCCATCTCCCTCACCAAAGAGCCGTATCTCGCCCGTATCCGCCCGCAATATATCTAAAATCAGCCGAATTGTGGTGGTCTTACCTGACCCGTTCGGTCCCAGAAAGCCGTAGATCTCGCCTTGGTCGATGGTGAGATTAAGCTCCGATACCGCGATCTTAGGGCCGAAGGACTTGGTGACACCCTTTAGCTGGATAACTGACTTCGTCTTCATACCCCTAAGATTAGTCTTATCATAAGTTCAAAGCAAAACGCCCCCACCAAACGGAGCACTCTGCCCCGCCCGTGAGGGCGAACTTCTACTTATCGGGCACGCCCCTAATCCTGAGGTGCATATCAAGAACCTCGAAATTCTCCTCAGCAACATCGAGTACAAGATCGGCCGGGTGCGCCCGACGAACTCGACGGATGAGCCACAAATGCACCGCACGGCTCCGTCCCTTGGCCTCAAGACTCCTTAACACCTGGTGCAATACGCTGCCATCCTCGGCCGACTCGATGACCGCTTCAATGGCGTCGAGGTCGGCGTGATCCTCGTCGTCGAGCTCGTGGCCCGCGCGGATCTTCACAATGATGGTTACTGCCACGACGCCCACGGCGCCGGCGGCAATGGCTGCGACGCCCTTACGGGTCATAGTGTCTCCTTGGTGGGTTCAAACAGCAACCAAATGGCGCTATCAGGCCCATAATGTAGCACCTCTGGCATCATCTGGACAGAGCTTATTTGATGCCCACTAACTCCACGTCAAAGATAAGGACGGCATTGGCGGGTATCGGATCATGGGGCGTCGCACCGTAGCCTAGGGCTGGCGGCACAATGATGCGGCGCTTGCCGCCAACCTTCATACCAAAGATCCCTTCCTGCCAGCCTACTATCACCCCTTGAGACCCCTCGGTGAAGGTAAATGGCGCGCCCTTGGCATACGACTCATCGAACTCGGCGCCAGTGGTGAGCCAGCCGCGGTAATTCACCGTAACCTGGCTCCCCTTGGCGACATCCTGGCCGGTACCGGCGACAATATCGATGTACAGAGCGGCCGTATTATTCTTGTACTGCTCATAGACGCCAAAACCGCTTGGACCGGGTAGCGCAGGCGTGGGCGTGGGGGTCGGATCGGCAGCTCGTTGCTGCTCAGCGCCCTGAACCGAGCCGCTGTCCGGTTTAGTTACCGCCAGATTCTGCGCCGCCGCGCCATTTGAAGCCACCGGAGAGGGGCTGGGCGAAGAACCACCGTCGAAGGCCACCGAGCCGGGCCTCGCCGAGACGGTATCGTCCGGCCTATGCGTATACATCCACGCCGCTACGCCAAGGCCAGCCACCAGGCCAACGCCAACGGTAATCCCCCCAAATTTCACGATTTTTAGCATTAGGGGAATTGTATCAGATTGGCTGTTGCGCGATCTCTTGCAAAAACTCCGCTTCTAGCGTAAAACTAAGGAACTTTCCCACTCGGAAGGAGCACCAATGAGCGATTCTGATGACATTGAGATGCCATTTGCCGTCCGCTGCAGCATCTGCGTGCCCCCAGACGCGAGAGTCTACGTCTTTGACGAGCTTGGATCCCCAGCACCTTGGCGGGCACACGGCTTCGAAGCCGCCGCCTCCATTACCTTCGACATGCCCCTGCCGGGTACTCGCATCATCGTCTCAATCGCTCCTCACGAGGTATGGCTATTCCATACGGCCGCCGACGACGTCGGCGGCCACGCCCTGGGCGAGATACTGCCGATCTTCGCCACCATGCAGATGTTCGAATGGTGCGATAACTGGAACGTGCCTAAGCGCGTTCGCTATGCTCTCGCCAGCATCCTCAACTGATTACAGGCCCCGCCGGCAGATGCTAGCGGGGCCTCAAGCTAAAGATATCCAAGCTTCTTAAACAACTGCACGCTCGGAGGTACGTTGTCATAATCCACCAGATTGCTAATTGGGACCCATTCGAGCTTCTCGATGCCAGTGGCGGCCACCAGATCCCCACTGACGTGTTCAAAGATACCGTCGAGATAAACGAACTGTTTCGTCTCGCCGTCCAGATCGGCCTTCACCTCTGTATCCCACGACGACTGTTCGATCATTCGGATCTCAATCCCCGCCTGCTGGCGTACGATGGCCTGCGCGGCCGCCTCGGGCGTCGTACCGGCCGCCAGCTCACCACCGAACAAGTACCACGTCTCTGTATAAGGCGGTGATCCCTCCGGCTTCTTACGCATAAGAATCGAGTCGTCCTTCCGAATCACTGCGATAACGAGTACTTTAGTCTTCATGGGACGAGTATAGCATCCGAAGCCATAAAAAACTGATGCAGCTGTTTTCTCAGATATCGGCGCCCGCTACCACTCATTTAGGCACACTTAAAGCCCATTCCTGCACCATGCTCGGCTACGTCAGTTTTATCTGACGTGCCACGTGGCGAATGAAATGAGCTTTACGTGGTGGAGCTGCCGAGAATTGCACTCGGGTCCGTCGGGTTACTCGACCATGCACTACAGGTTTAGTCGTCTTTAAATCTTAGCTAGTGGCTATGAGTCGACGAACCGACCACTAGAGCGACCTCAAGTCTTAGCTAGCGAGCAGAGATACTCTCGATAGAGCGGCCAGATGATTTGATACCGGCGAACCCCCATCTGGAGTCAGGTGCCGATAGTCTACGTTATTAGGCGTAAACGGGAGCGAATGAAGGGGTGCTAAAAGCAGCCTTCACCCGCGAAAGGAAGTTGCCAGTTAAGGTAACTTGTTGGCACGTTACGCGTACCACTCGACCTGCGCATCAAT
>JBBRTP010000070.1:0-4012 GCA_038244255.1 Candidatus Saccharimonadia bacterium | reverse complement strand
TCGCTTGCCGCCGACCTTCATACCGACGAGCCCCTGGTCCCAACCTTTTATAACTTCGCCGCCGCCGACGGTGAAATCGAAGGTCTGGTTGCGCTTGTACGACGAGTCAAACTCGGTACCGTCGTTGAGTGTCCCGCGATAATTCACGCTAACCTTCATGCCGGCCTTTACTTCAGTACCGGTCCCAACCACATTGTCGGTAATTTTAAGCCCAGACGCTTGACTACTAGGGGTTGGTGATGCTTGCACGGATTTATTTCCTCCTTGAATTACTAGTACAACGCCAATAATGAGCCCAATTAATATGACTGACGTTACTCCTACAATGATCTTGGTCGTCATGCGATCCCTTCGTTTACTCGCCCCATTGTATCAGGTACCGCCCGTCTCGCTAGCCCTCGGCGCTAATAAGCATTAGAATTAAACAATGCAACGCACTCGCTTCAAGCGACAGATCCTCGCGCTCTTTTTTATCGTGTCGCTCATCCCCGCGCTCACGGTCGCTGCCATCTGGTATCTCGATGCTCAGGTCGGGGGTAGCGGGCGGTATGAACTCGATATTAAGACCTTCGTCCTACCCATATTCATTTTAGGCATCGGACCGGCCCTCCTCTTAAGCCTGGCCTTTGCCGAGCTCTTGGCGCGACCGGTACGAAGGATTCACGCTGCTGCTCTCGAACTTGCCCGGGGCAACTACAAGACCCATTTCCAGACCGGTGGGGCCGGTGAGTTCAAGGAGATCGGCGCGGCTCTCGACCGGGTGGCCGGGCAGCTCGAGCGAACCATCTCCGAAACCGCCAGCGAGACGGCCCTCATCGAGGCCGAGCGTAACAAACTCCGCGGCGTCCTAAACTCCATGACCGACGGTGTCTTCGCCCTTGATCGCGGTGGCCGCATCATCCTGTTTAATAAGGCGGCCTCGGAAATTACCGGGCGCAGTATCGAAGAAGTGGCCGGGCAGCTGGCCGAAAAAGTGATGCCGTTTCGGGATGGGGGAGAGCTGGTGATGGCCCGTTGGTTGGCGACTCAAGGCGGTGTCGACCACCAGATAGGGCAGTGGCGCGGCCTCGAGCTATATCGAGCGGATGGCGCTAGTCTCTACGTGGATGTTCAGGCCGTGGTCTTAAGCCAGGACCCCAACGGAATTAATGCGCTGGTCACCTTCCACGACCTGACTAAGAGCCACCAGCTCGAGGAGATGAAGATCGACTTCGTGGCCTTGGCCGCCCACGAGCTCCGTACGCCGCTGACCGAGATTAAAGGCTATCTCGATATCCTCCAGCACGAGGCCAAAGGCCTAAAAGCCGCCGATAAGCGGCTGCTCGATCGCACCATGGAGAGCGCTACTCAGCTATCAGGACTGGTGAACAATCTCTTAAACGTCGCCCGCATTGAACACGGTGAAATCAATTACCAACCGCTCACCGTCGATTTTCTTGCCTTTATTGAGGAATTTAGCCGTAGCGTGGAGTGGCGCTTCAAGGATGAAGGGCGTACGCTTAAACTAAGTCTACCCGCGCGCTTGCCACTTATTGTCGGTGACCCGAACGGACTGCGCGAGGTAATGACTAATCTCATTGATAATGCGCTGGCCCATACCCAGCCGAAGCTTGGCATCGTCACTATCGCGGTGCGCGCTCACCGGACTGAAATCGAGGTGAGTCTGTCCGATAACGGCTCGGGAATGCCGGCCAGCGCCCTGCCGCGACTGTTTACCAAGTTCTACCGCATCGACGAGTACAAAGCCACTACACGCGGCACCGGCCTCGGGCTATACATTAGTAAATCAATCATCGAGGCGCACGGCGGTGAGATCTGGGCCGAGTCAGTAGAAGGCATGGGATCGACCTTTAGTTTCCGCCTTCCAATCCCAAAGATTGCGCCTAAACTCAAGCCAAGCAATAATAAAGCTAAAGATACACGAGGTGCTCATGGCTGGATCAAAGACAATACTGTTCGTTGAGGACGATAAGCCGATTAGCGAGATGTATGCTCGCGTACTCGAGCGTGAGGGCTATACTGTCGACTTTGCCTATAATGGCACCGATGGGTTAAATCTGGCCACAAAC
The DNA here is from genome assembly GCA_038244255.1 of Candidatus Saccharimonadia bacterium. Classification (GTDB taxonomy): domain Bacteria; phylum Patescibacteriota; class Saccharimonadia; order UBA4664; family UBA4664; genus JBBRTP01. The sequence goes on along the minus strand of JBBRTP010000070.1, from coordinate 1,943 downwards.
AAGGCTTATGACTTGATCCTGCTCGATATCATGATGCCCGAGATGAACGGTATTGAGGTACTTAGACGGCTGCGTGGCGATGACGGGCACGGACATACCGAGACCAAGATCGTAATTCTGACCAACCTGGCCCAGGATAAGACCTCACAGGAGGCTCTCAAGGCCCAGGCCGACGGCTATATCATCAAAGCCGATATCGTCCCAAGCCAGCTCGCCGGTCTCATTAGCGAGCTCATATAACCTTAACGGGTGATCGAGATGCTAAAGACTTTCAAGATCTGGATACCACTAGCCATTGGCGTACTGGGCCTTGTTGGGCTCGTCAACCTGACGGTGCAGCAGAATCTTCGTCTAAACGCCGACGATCCCCAGCTTCAACTAGCCGAAGACGGAGCTGTCCGCCTCGCGAACGGATCCGCTGCACAATCGATTATTGGACCCAATATAGTCGATGCCGGCCGGAGTCTCGCGCCGTTTACCATAGTCTTCAGCGCCGATGGTAAGCTCATCGCGTCCTCAGGCCAGCTTGACGGCAGAACGCCCGTGCCACCGACCGGCACACTCGATTACGCCAAAGTCCATGGGCAGGAGCGTTTTACCTGGCAGCCGACTGCCGAGATCCGCCTGGCCACTGTGCTTAGCTACTACTCGCAGAACGGACACGAGGGCTACATCCTAGCCGCCCGATCACTTCGCGAGGTTGAAAATCGTGAGCATCGGCTGGATCTTATCTGTCTGGCGGCCTTGATTTCCATCTGGGTAACTACATTCTTGGCTATAAGGCTGATTGCGCGTCAATAATAAGCTGACCTTCGAGGTCGGTTGAAATTTTCGATGGAGATGTCATAACCACATAGAAAAACCCCCACAAAAGTGAGGGTTTTTCTTGGTAGTCCCACGGGGAATACGCTCGTATATCTTCCTCGCATGCTCCGAGCAAGCTCGTGCGCGTGCTCGTCGTTATCGAACCCCTCCGGCGTTCTGGCTCCTGGCGGAGCCCCTCCAATATTAAACCCCCACTGGCGTGAGGGTTTAATATTGGTAGTCCCACGGGGAATCGAACCCCGGTTACTGGAATGAGAATCCAGCGTCCTAACCGCTAGACGATGGGACCACGATTCGAGCGAAGTAGAGGAAACAGTGTAAATATTATTACACTACTGAAGAAGAATTAAGACTCATGCACAGTATGTGACGTATGTCTTAAGTTCCGAGCCAAACATCATCAAACAACTCAGATAGATTAACAGATTTGAGCGTGGACGTCTAGTAAATACGCTCAGCACGGTCTTGCTTATCTGGACCAGCTAACCGATAATATAAGCGTAAGCACCATGGCAGATCAGCGAGAACGCAGTCTAATATTGCTCGCTCGCGTCCAGGCGATACTGGGCGGTCTTATTGCCGTGGTCATCTTTGCCACCTATGTCTTGCAGCCGAGTCTGCTTTCAAATCTCCAGATAGCCCTCTCCACTGCGATTTTAGGTGTAGCTGGACTGGTGTACTTCTTGACGCTGCACCAGCTAGTGTCGCGGGTGAAGCGCGACCTCTCGACGCTGATACTTACTATCATCACGGCCGTGAACATCGTTCTGGTCATCGCCAGCACCGGCGGACTCGACTCGCCGTTTTACTCGCTCTGGCTACTCGCCATCATCGTAGCGGGGATATTTGGCACCGTGGAGACGGCCGTAGTACTAACTATCACACTGGTTTATTACGCCTACGCTATCTTTGCCGGCGGCATCACCACGCCTTTCCTGCGCGATCACATTATTCAGCTCTTTATAACCATCGCGGCGGCGGGTCTGGCTCAATGGATCCACATGCGGGCGGGCAAGATCTCGGTCCAGAAGACCAAGCTCGATTCACTGAGCGGACAGCTCACCGAAGAGCAGCTCAAGGCTCAGGCATTAATGTCGTCCATCGGCGAGGGTGTGATG
>JBBRTP010000069.1:0-4133 GCA_038244255.1 Candidatus Saccharimonadia bacterium | reverse complement strand
GGCGCGGAAACCCACGCCGTTAATCTCAAGTTGACGTTCAAAGCCCTTTGATACGCCCACTACCATATTGTCGATGAGGGTTCGCATGAGGCCAAACGAGCGCTGGGTCTCGGGAGTCTCCACGATACGGCTCAAGGTTAGCACGCCGTCGGCCTGCTCTAGTTTGAGATCTGGCATCAAGAGTAGCTCAAGCGTACCCTTGCTGCCGGTCACGGTAATATGATTCTCGTTCTGTTCGACGGTGACTCCGGCAGGAACGGTAATTGGTTGTCGTCCAATGCGGCTCATCTTACCACACCTTACAGATTAGCTCGCCGCCGAGTCCCTGCTTCCGGGCATCGCGCCCGGTCATCAGGCCGCTCGAAGTCGAGAGGATCACGAGTCCACGTCCACCGAGGACGGTTGGGATATCCGAAGAGCTCACATAGACGCGGCGGCCGGGCCTGGAGACGCGGATAAGCGCCGTGATGGCCTCTGGGTCCGACGGGAGAATCATCTCGAGTGACTTAAAGCCACCGGCCTCAGCGACCTTAACGTCGATGATGTAATGGTTCTTCTTTAATATCTCAGCAATGGCGTGCTTCATCTTAGAATACGGCATAACTACCACGCCCCGACGTGCGCTCATGGCGTTGCGGATACGAGTCAGGAGATCAGATATTGGATCATTGAATGTCATGTCTTACTCCTTTACCAACTTGCTTTCGTCACGCCGGGGATCTGACCACGTGAGGCAAACTCACGGAAACAGATACGACAGAGTGCGAATTTACGAATATATCCATGCGGGCGTCCACATACCTGGCAGCGGTTCACCTTGCGCGTCGAAAACTTGGGCTTGCGCGCGGCTTTTACGATCATTGATGTACGTGCCATTATGCGTCCTTCCTAAGGGGGAAGCCCATTAACTGCAGGAGTCGCTTCCCCTCTGCCGCTGTGCGGGCGGTGGTTACAATATTTACCTGCAATCCGTGAGTCGTTCCGACCTCTTCGAATGGAATGTGCGGGAAGATACTCTGGTCGGGCAGGCCAAGTGAGTAGTTACCGAACGGATCGAAGGCGGTGTCACTGATGCCTCTAAAGTCGCGGATACGAGGCAGCACTACCGACACGAGAACGTCGAGGAACTCTTCGGCCCGGGTGCCCCGAAGGGTCACGGTGGTACCGACCTTATTGCCTTCGCGAAGCTTAAACGAAGCGATACTCTTGCGGGCGATGGTGGTCACCGGGTGCTGACCGGTGATGGTCGCCAAAGTCTCAGCCGCGGTGTCTAGGTGCTTTGAATCACTGACTGCGCGACCCACACCGGCGCTCACCACTACCTTCTCGATGTAGGGTACTTGGTGAGGATTGGTGTACTTAAACTCGCTCGTAAGAACGGGTACGACTTCCTTTATATACTTGTCTTTAAAACGTGTCATTTCTTACCTACTTTGGCGGCCTTGGGGCCGACGGCGGATTTAGTTTCGGACTTAGCCGGAGCAGCTTTAGCGGCCTTCTTGGTCTCATAGTTGGGGCTTACCTTAAAGATGCGCTCCTTGGTACCATCTGACTTAATGGTATAGCCGATACGAGCCGGCTTGCCACTCTGAGGGTCTAGTACCATGAGCTTTGAGACATCAATCGGCTTGGTGATATCGAGGATGCCGCCACGGGGATTCTTCTCGGTGGGCTTGGTGTGGCGCTTGACCACGTTGACATCCTCGACCACTACCTTGTTGTCACCAGGTATTACCACCAGCACCTTGCCGGTCTTGCCCTTGTCGCGTCCGGCAATCACGATGACTTTATCGGCGCGTCGGAGTTTCATTACAATACCTCCGGAGCAAGTGAGATGATCTTCATGTAGCCACCGTCACGCAATTCACGGGCGATTGGTCCAAAGATACGGGTACCACGAGGCTGACCGTCCTTGGTGATGAGAACGGCGGCGTTTTCATCGAAACGAATGCTTGAACCATCTGGGCGCTTGGTCTCTTTGGTGGTCCGAACGACCACCGCCTGCACGATGTCCTTCTTCTTCACCGCGGCGCCAGGCAGGGCGGACTTCACGCTGCAGGTGATGATATCGCCCACACCGGCGTAACGGCGGCGTGAACCACCGAGAACCTTAATACAATAGAGGTCCTTGGCGCCGGAATTATCGGCTACTTTGAGTCTGGTTTCTGCCTGAATCATCTTAAGCCTCCATATCCTTGGCGCTCACCTTACGAGCCACTTCCCAGCGCTTGTCACGGCTTAACGGGCGCGTCTCGGTGATCTCAACGAAATCACCTTCCTTACAGGCATTCTCGGCGTCATGCGCCTTGAACTTAGTGGTAACCTTATACTTCTTACGATAGATCGGGTGCTCCTTTAGGGTCTGCACCGCTACCACTACCGTCTTATCCATCTTGTCGGAGACTACTGTCCCACGAAGTGTGCGTGTCATGATGCTTGCTCCTCTTTGATGATCTCTCGTTCGCGGGCGATGGTGAGCGCGCGGGCGATGGTCTTCTTTAAGCGACCGATCTGTTTTACGTCTTTAATCTCTTTGGTACGGCTCTCGATGACCGCTGTGGACAGCTCAACTTGCGTCGAGGTAATGAGCGAGGCGAGCTCGGTCTCATTAAGTTTGGTGATATCTTGCAGTTTCATTATTCGACCTCTCCTGGGACCTGGCGGATGATAAAGCGAGTCTGAACCGGCAGCTTGTGAGCGGCTAGGCGCATTGCCTCGCGGGCAACCTCCTCGGTAACTCCATCCATCTCAAACATCACGCGTCCTGGCTTAACTTTGGCGGCGTAGTGATCAACTGAACCCTTACCGCTACCCATTCGGACTTCGGCCGGCTTCTTGGTAATGGGGGTATCGGGGAAGATGCGAATCCAGATCTTACCACCACGCTTGACATAGCGGGTCATGGCGCGACGAGCGGCCTCGATCTGACGTGAGGTGATGCGTTCAGCCGTCTCGGCTTTTAAGCCAAATTGACCGAAGGCAATCTCAGTGCCACGAGAAGCAACACCATCGTTTCGGCCCTTCATCTGCTTACGATATTTAGTTTTCTTTGGTAGTAACATAATAATTTCCTAAAACTTCGTGCCTTTATAGACCCAGACCTTCACGCCGATGACGCCGTAGGTGGTTCGAGCCAAGGCCTGAGCGTAATCGATATCGGCTCGTAGGGTGTGCAAAGGTATGCTACCCTGAGCGACGGCTTCGCGACGCGCCATCTCACCACCGTTTAAACGACCGGCCACCGCTACTTTGGCACCGAGTGCACCACTCTTCATGGCATTCTCCACACTCATCTTCATGGCGCGACGGAACGAGATACGGCGCTCGAGCTGGCTCGCTACATTCTCGGCGACGAGCATCGCATTGGTCTCGGGCTTCTTAACCTCTTCGATGGAGACCTTCACTGGGCCACCGGCAATCTTTGCTAGCATCGTCTTTAACTCTTCGGCACCGGAACCACCACGGCCGATGACGACGCCGGGCTTGGAGGTATGGATAGTAACTACGAGCTGACCGGGTGAACGCTCAATGTCGATACGAGCAACGCCGGCGCGTTTTGACAGCTTGGCTTGGACGGCCTGACGCAGCTTAATATCTTGGATCAAAAACGTGGCATAATCCTTATCGGCATACCATCGTGACTGCCAATCGCGGTCGAGCTGAAGGCGCATACTGCGCGGGTTAATCTTCTGTCCCATTAGTTCGCCTCCTTCTTACTGACTTTAGCAGCCGGCTTCTTTTCCGTGGCCGTCGGTGTAACCACTTTGCCTTCGACTACCTGTGCGCCGGCCTCTAGCGCCTGCTCGGCCGCATCGGTCACGAGGGTGGCAGCGGATCTACCATCATTAACGACGATAGTAATGTGGCTGGAACGCTTTAATATGGCACTCGCGCTGCCTTTGGCACGGGGCATGCTGCGCTTAAGTGAGGGACCAGGGCCAATCCAAACACTCTCGACGACGAGATCGCGCGCCTTGGCGTTGTAGTTGTTCTCGGCGTTAGCGATGGCTGAAGCCAATACCTTACTAACCGGGTCAGAAGCACGCTTACCAGCGTGAGCTAGAATGGTCTGAGCCTCTAGGGCACGATGACCCCGGATTAAGGCAGCAACGAGTCCGGTCTTACGAGCCGAG
>JBBRTP010000068.1:0-4277 GCA_038244255.1 Candidatus Saccharimonadia bacterium | reverse complement strand
GCAAAAGGAGCCCATATGGGCTCCTTTTGCGTACACATGAAGGTGGGGTGGGCGCTTGTGGCGCCCACCCCACGGGTGGTTTGGACCGATTAGGCCTTGGAGGCGGCCAGCTCGGCGTTGATCTGTGCGACCGTCTGCTTGAACAGCTTGTGATCAGTCAGCTGCCAAGCTAGGGCGAAGCGGAGGTTTGGCGTCAAGTTCTCGGCCTCATCAACGCCTTCAAGCCGCCCCGGCGCCGCGAGACTTGGTCGCCTAGGAAGCGACGTTGAGGTCGAAGTGCCGGTCTCGTAAAACCGGTAGACGGCGTTGGCTGGCAGCTCTGGGTGAGCCGTAGCGGCCCCCTCGGCCGGGTACCAGCCGAAGTAGCTGTGCTCGCCAATGTCGTACTTCCAGAATTCGGCGTCGGTGGACAGAATCTCGTCGAGTAGGACAACATGTCCGGCGCGATAGAGCTCCCAGAACTGCGACAGCGAGTACTCACTTGGCGTCCAGTCCGAGCTCTGCTCGTCCTGGAGCACGTAGAAGCTCGGGGTACAGCGACTGTCCGTCTCCGACTCGGGCATGGTGTAGAACATGACCGAAACGAGCCCTCGGTCGTCAACCATGCCGTAGAGGGAGCTGATCCGGGGGAAGGCGATCGATTGCTCGAGGAGCAAGGTAAGCGAGGCTGGAATGTTGTCGAACCATTCACCTTTCTCGCCTTCGGCTAGCTCGATCTTTTGGTCCACGCGCTCACTCATCTCGGTTCTGCCCCAGTAGAGCCAGCCAGCCATCTCGGAGCATCCGTAAACGCGAACCTCGTAGAGGACGTCGCGGTCCAGAATTGTGATCGTGAGATCACCGACCGACACGGTCAGCTGGCGATTGGACCGCCAGGGCTGGCCCTTGCGGTGCCGGCTGAAACCCTCGCCCTTGAGCGCGTGGGGGTACCGCTCGAAGAGCGACTGGCAGGCCTGGTACAGCTCGCCGCCGGCTAGAATAGCCGGTTCGATTGCAGTACTTGTGGACATGGTTCCTCCTAAGGAGGGCTGAAGGGGGTACGGCCTTCGACCAATTGTGCGTCAAAGGTATTTTGCTACTCTACTATAAATTTGCGTTAGAATCAATAATGTGTTGTTTTATACACTAGATTTGGCCGGTGGGAGGGTAATCGTAAAGGTTGAACCTTTGCCCGGGGCGCTGGCGACGGAAATCTTTCCACCCTGGGACTCCACCAGGAGCTTGGTGGCGTAGAGGCCGATGCCGGTACCCTCGTAGTCATACTCAAGTGTTGAGGTGCCACGATGGAACTTGGTGAAGAGCTTGCCGATTTCCTCGGGAGCGATGCCAATGCCGGTATCGGTGACGGTGAAGACGTAGTTGTCGCTTGGCTGCTCGAAGATGATACTCACCGTGCCGCCTTCTTGGGTGAACTTGATGGCGTTGGCGATGACGTTCGAGATAGCGTTGCGCGCGTGCCAGAGCGAGAGCTGGAGCGGAATCTTGCCTTCTGGCAACTCCCAGTGTAGCTTTACCCGCTTCTGATCGGCAAGGAGGTCAAAATTGCTGCGCAGCGGCTCAAAGATGTCCGCCAGAGTCGTATCAGTTGCGCTGATCGGCTGAGTGTTGCCCGCCTCAATCGTCGAGATGATCAGCATATCCTCACTAAAGCTTGAGAGGCTAAAGGCGCTGGTTTCGATGGCCGCTACCATCTGGCGGGTCTCATCGCTCATCTTGGTGACGTGTAGGGCATCGAGGTAGCCCTTGATGATGGTAAGCGGCGTTCGTAGGTTGTGAGACGCGATCATGATGAACTCGTTCTTGAGCCGGTCGACCTCCTGGAGCTTTTCGATGTCGTGTTTTAGGGTGTTGGCCATCTGATTGACCGACCGCGCGAGGTCGCCGATCTCGTCATTGCGATCGGCTTTAATCTGCTGCCCATAATTACCCTCGCCCACGATGATGGCCATACGGCTGACGTGCTCGATGGGGCGAAGGAAGAGGGTATTGATGAGCTCATACGTCACAAAGGCGCTTACGAGCAACCCGATGAGCGCAAATACAATAATGGTGAGAGCGTCACGCCTGGCCGAGGCTTCGAGTTCAACGGTGGAGAAGTCGTACGCCACGGCAAATTTGTGCTGCCCAAAGGCATCGATATAGGGTTCAACGATACGGGTATAGACGCCGGATGAGTTGCTCTGAATGATGCTATCGAATGACATGGCCGAGCTGGTATCGAGCGTGATCGGCTTGCCTTTTACTGCGAGCAGGGCCTTGCCATCGAGGCCAATGACCGAGATGTTCGAGATATTCTCATCGAGGCCAGTGAACTTATCGGTCTCCTGGACTACCCGGAGCCCACCGGCAGCTTGGTAGACGCTATAGGCATCGCCAATGGGTCGGGTGGCCAGCTGGGCAAAGGCGGTCGAGCTGATATTTAAGCCACGCTCGAGCGTCAGTCGTTCGTTACGAATGAGGAAGTAGGCAATCAGCGAGAACAGGACCAGCAGGACGAGGCTGATAACAAGGATAAATCGAGCCCGAAGTCCTAACCGCATCGATTACTCTGAATATATCTTCCAGAAGTACGAGCCAACCTGGACAGTAGCCTGGGTGTCCTGGGTGACGTGGATGCCAGCTCCAACGTAGAGATTGGTGATGGGCGAGGAAAAGGTTGGGATGTCGGCCTGGTCATCGGCCACGATCTTACTCATGTTCTGGAGGATGGCCACACGCTTGGCCGGATCAAGCTCGACGGCGGCTTGGCTGTTAAGCGTATTAAGAGTGACGTTCTTATAGTTAGCTGAGTCAATGAAGTCGCTCAAGATATCGGTGCCATCGATGAGCCCGGAGTTTACGCTATTGAAATACATATCAGTACCGCCACCGATGGCCTTCTGGACGAGCGTCTTCTGGTCGCCTTCGGGGTCGAGCTTAAGAGTGACGCCCACTACGGCGTACTCCTTCTTGAGCTCGTCGGCCAACTTCTGATTCGCCGGATAATAAGTGAAGGTGATGGAGAATCCCTTAGGGTAGCCGGCCGCCACCAGGGCAGCTTTGGCAGCCGTCGTATTAAAGGTGAGAGCGGTGATGGCGGGGTTGTATCCGGGGATGCCGGACGGAACAGTCTGGCTTGCCAATGGGGTGCCAACGCCCTTAACGGCAAGTAAGGTAGCTTTGTCGGTAGCCTGGGCGAGTGCCTGGCGTACGGCGACTTTGGCCAGAGGCGAGCCCTTTTTGAGGGTGTTAAAGACGAAGTGGTAGGTACCGTTGGAGTTAACCGTCTGGACCTTGTAGCCGCCAGCACTATCGAGTGGTCCGTTGGTGGCAACGAGGTCGGCAGTCTTATTGGTAACTGTGGCTTGCGAGGCGACGTCATCGGCGGATTGCGTGATATCAACCTCGCGGCTGTAGACGTGACCCCCGTGGTAGCCGTCGAAAGCGACGAGCTTGATGAGCGCTTTGGTGTTTACGCTAATGGTGTAGGGACCGGTGCCGGTGACGGAGTCGCCGGTCTTATTAGCGTCGGTGTCCCAAATGAGCAGCTCGGTAAGCTTGTTCGTTAGCAACGGGTCGGGGCCGTCGGTCGTAATCTTAACCGTGTTGGCATCCACGACCTCGACCGACTTTATAGTCGTCGCGAAGTTCTGACCCGAATAGTGATCCTTACTCTGGTCGAGACTCGCCTTTACCTGCTTGGCTGTCAGTGTATTGCCGTCGTGGAACTTCACACCGGTACGAATCTTAAAGACCCAGGTGTTGGCATCAGGGTTGGTCCAGCTGGTGGCTAGCACCGGTACAACCTTGGTCTCGTTCTCGAAGCCGGTGAGGCCTTCGAAGGCCTGCTGGTTAATCATGAACTCGGTATCATCGGCCTCGGTATTGGGATAGACGGTATTCGACATCGTGCCGGCAATGTTGACCCGCAGTTTGGCGATATCTTTTTTGGCCGATACCGGAGTAGTGCTGACTTTGGGCTTGCTGTAGTTATTTACGACAAACAAAGCGGCGCCGATCAAGACGATTAAGAGGACTGCCACCACGATATCTAAGGTGTATTTGTGCTTGGCGGGTTCGCCGCTTGAAACGGGGCCGTCGGGACCCGCAGCGGGTCGATCGGCCGGGGGCGTCGGCTTGGTTGCCTCATCGGTTGGCTCCGGCGTCGGATCTGGTGTTACTGTGGGGGTTGGCTCGGACGGGACGGGTTCTGTAGGGACTTTCTCTTCAGTTGAATCCATAAAAGTGCTCACGCCTTTATAATAGTTATGGTTAACTTTATACTACCCAACGATATT
>JBBRTP010000067.1:0-4292 GCA_038244255.1 Candidatus Saccharimonadia bacterium | reverse complement strand
TCGATCCCAAGGCTATCGAGTCTAAGCTCACCGAGTTGGGCGCTACCAAGATGTTTGACCGAGTGTTTCATCGGGCCGTCTTTGATTACGCCGACCTGCGTTTAGACAAAGCGGCGGCTTGGGTACGCGTTCGCGACGAGGGTGAGAAGGTGACAATGTCGTTCAAGCAGCGACTTGAGGCCGATCAGTCCGACGTGCACTCGAATGACGCAGGCATGATCGAAGAGGAGGTTGTGGTCAGTGATTTTGAGACGGCCTGCAAAATCCTGCGCCACATTGGCCTCACCGACAAATTTTTCATCGAGAACCGCCGGGTCCAATACCACCTGGATGGGGTAGAGGTCGACATTGAGTGCTGGCCTTTGATCAAGCCTTATATCGAGATCGAAGGCAGCAGTTGGGAGGATGTTGATCGAACCATTGCCAGCCTCGGGCTCAACCCGGACGACAAGAAGATCTTCTCGACCACTCAGATCTATGAGCAGCAGGGGATCCGTGACAAGGATTTTCAGATTCTGACGTTCGATAAGCAGGTGAAGAAGGCTTAATGAGAGGCAATTGATGCCACGGATCGCCGAATTGTTCGAAGCAATACCCGCGAATGACACAAGTTCGTTCGCGGGTATTGGTGCCCCAGGAGGGAATCGAACCCCCGACGCTCTCCTTAGGACGGAGACGCTCTATCCACTGAGCTACTGAGGCGCACTACCGCATGATTATAGCAGTCGCACGGCTAATATGATCTAATGCTACAATCTAACCATGAGCAGTAAAGCCACCAGAGAACAATTATTTCCCGGCCAGCGCCCGGGCGAGACGGCCCAGCTGGTATTCCACCAGCACCCCTTAGTCATGCGAAAGCAGCTCATCATTGGCCTTCTGGCCATAGTGCTCGCCATATTACCTCTCGATTTCCCCCAAGTCTACGCCGATCCGAATGTCGCCGCCTGGTGTTTGCGCATCGCCATCGTGATCTTTGCGGGCGTCCTCTTCTACTGGTTTCATCGCTGGGTCGGCTGGTACTACACCGTTTATATTGTAACCAACGAGCGTATCATTGAGATTAAACAGAAGGGCTTCTTCGATCGTACCGTCAGTGAGTGGCAGCTGGATAATATTCTGTTTGTGAACTATCGAGTGGGTGGGTTCCAGGCCGTCATCTTTAGCTTTGGCGACATTACGCTACGGACATATGTAGGCGACCTGGTGATAGAGAAGGTGCACAAGCCGGTCCAGATTCACGCTCAGCTTCAGGCTATCGTTTTGGCCCACGGTGGGGGCAAGGGCGACCCCGATAGCTCGACACCATTTACCAAGTAATGGTACGATATACGCATCGGGCCTGTGTGCCCATTTACTTTTACGAAGGAGTTTATTTTGGCCAAGAGTGATGCCGAGCTGGAGCCCAAACAGCCCAAGAAGACCGATGCCAAAGCACCCAATCCGGCCGTTGAGCCGGTTGCTAAGAAGAAGAATCCGCTAGAGTCGCCTGCCACATTGCCGGAGACCAAGGTTGAGCCTACAGCTGAACCTAAGAGTGAGCCTAAAGCCGAGGAAGTGCCCGTAGTAAAGTCAGAGGCTAAGTCCAATGAGGCAGCTACCGGCGAGGTCACTACGGTTCGGTCTAAGCGTCGTTTCTCACTCGAGGGAGTGAATGCCAAGTCACTAGCTATCAAGGTGGGAGCGGTGTTTCTGGCCGCCTTGGTGCTCATCACGCTGATCTTCGGCGTACTCATCTATGGCTACAAGAGCGAGAGCGCGGTGGTCTATACCGTGAGTGGAGTAATCCCGTATCCTGCCGAGCGGGTAAACGGTAGTTTCGTGAGTTACCACGCCTACCTCTTTGAGGTTGAGGCCAATAAGCGTGCTTACCAGAACAACGCTAAGCTTAACAATCAGCCGGCCGTTGATTACAACACAGCCGATGGCAAGAAGCTGCTGGTGGGCATAAAGCAGCACGCGCTCGACAAGCTTAAAAGTGATGAAGTAGTAGCAATACTCGCTAAGCAGAACAAGGTGGTAGTCACCAGTAAGGACGTCGATGAACTGCTGGCCTCGCTCTATAAGCAGTATGGTGGCAAGACGACGCTCCTTAAGACCCTAAAATCCATCTACAACTGGAACCTCGATGATCTGAAGAGTGTAGTACACAAGCAGCTGGTGGCCAAGAAGCTACAGGATAAGGTTACGGCCGATCCGGCGGCTTATGCCCAGGCCAAGACTAAGGCCGACGACGTGATCAAGCAGCTTAAGGCCGGTGGTGACTTTGCGGCTCTCGCCAAGCAGTACTCTCATGCCTCAGATGCCTCCAGTGGTGGCGATCTTGGCACCTTCACTAAGGGCCAGGTACCCGATGAGATCCAAAAGGCCATCGATGCGCTTCAGGTTGGTGATATCTCTGACCCGGTCAAGACGCAGTACGGCTACGAGATAGTGAAGGCGGTAGCCAAGGGTGCCGACGGTAAGTACCAGGCCTCGCACATTCTCATCACCACCGTGGACTTTACCACTTACATGAACGACCAGGTGAAGAAGGCCAAGGTCAACGTCTACATCAAGGTCTAGTAAGTAGCATATCTAGTAGTAAGACACCGCAAGGTGTCTTACTTTTTGTATTAATTCTGTGTTCAGCCAGCGAATTAGGACTGAATTTTTGGGTTATAGTGCCTTGTTCGTCGGATATGGAAGTTCGCAATAGTGGCGTTCTAGGCTTTTAAGTGGGGAATAAGAGCGTATATTTAGTTACATCACCGATCGCTGAGGTCGGTGCTCGTACCGCTAGCTCATAGGAGGATATCATGCGTATCAGTCTAGGTGGTCTCATCTATCTGATCATCGGCATGTTCGTCGCGTATCACGCCGGCTACCGTGTTGACACTATTTCGCACGTGCTTTCGTACGCCATCGCTACGGTGGTCTGGCCGGCCATATTTATCTTCCCACACTGGCGCCCCTCCATCTCGGTCTAGGCGCTCGGCCTCACCGCTCCGGTCTTTCGACCGGAGCGCTTTCTTGCTTGAGGCCAACGTGATGCTTAGAGCGATCCTTAAATAATCTTAGGCTTTGGGTTCGTCCAGAGGTGCATAGATGAAGGTGGGAGCGGCCAGGGCGCCTGTGGCGCCCGCTATGAAGGCCACAGCGAGCATGGCGTTAAAGCCGTAGAGGTGCAGGACGGCCGCCAAGATTACCCAGAAGAGACCAGTCGTAAGGTTTGAGGTGTAGATGAAGCGCTTGAAGTAGTTCAGCGGGTGGCCATCGGCTCGGTCGAACATGACCGATTGTGACGGCACCAGCCCCACCACGTTGGCTAGCCCGTCGGCCAGATTTAAGACGAAGGCAAACGAGAGGGTGGAGACCCCAATGCGCCCCAGGTGTATCACCGCGTTGGCTACCGAGCTGTACCATAAGAGTCCTTTGCGATGGCCATGGGCTGAGAGCGCGGCCGCCAGGCGGACGAGTAGCAGAGACGAGGCCAGCGATACAGCAATCAGGAAGCCGACCTTGGTGTAGTTGGTAAAGACAAAGTACAAAGCGATGGGCCAGATCATTGCCGCTGCCTGATTATCTAGCGCCTTGCCCACCGCGGTTACGGCGTCTTTCCACATAAAGGTGGTCTGCTCGACGGATTTTGGAGGGTGAAGCTTGGTTACTATATGCGTGTCCTTGAGCAGCCTCAGACTCACTACCAGTAAGACGGCGGCAAAGACCATCAGTGGCCCAGCGCCTACAGTCGCAAGCATTATCCCGCCCACCAGCGGCCCTATGGTGAGTGCTACCAGGGTAATCTGCTGCAGGTGCCCGATCTCCTGGCTGCGCAGGCTGGAGCGCTGGGCATGGATGAAGACCATGAAGTAGGCCGGGAAGTAGAGAGCGAAGCTGAGCATCTGGAAGATGAAGGCGCAGACGAGTATCACGGGGTGGCCGGCGGCAAAGAGGATCGTGCCCAAAAAGCCAATGAGCGTGAGGTTACTCAGGAGGAAGGCTTGCTTGGCGCCGTAGCGGTAGATGAAGTGCGAAATGGCCGGCTGGATGAGCGCCCGTAGTGTGAAGTCAACGGCATACATCAGGAAGATCATTGTGAGGCCGATGTGGCTCTTATACAGATAGATAGGTACAAAGATGCCAAATAGACTCACGGCAAAGAGCCGCACGCTCACAGCCACAAATACGCCGCCGAGGTCTTTTTTGTCTTGAGGTCCCACGAGATGGGGTATAAGCATAAGTAGATTATACGGACTCTGATTCGACTATCAAAACGAAAGCCCCCAACGGGAGTTGAAGACTCTCATTAG
>JBBRTP010000066.1:0-4310 GCA_038244255.1 Candidatus Saccharimonadia bacterium | reverse complement strand
CTATCCTCTACGCGGTTATCGGCGTGGGCGTCGCATTCTCGTCCTGGGCCATCATCAACTTTGTTCTAAAGCATTTTATCTGACCCCTAGTTGCCAGCCGCCGACGCTTATGGTAATGTCAGCTCAAATTAAACTAGTCTTAAGGAGTTATTTAATCTCAATGAGAATCGCATTATTCAGTAAGAAACTCGCTCTTATGGCACAGGCACTCGTCCTGGCCTTCGGCTTCGGCGCTTTTAGCCTAGCCACAACCTCGGGTGTCGCCATGGCGGCCTCCGGTCCCGCCTGTACCGGTGAACTTAACATCCAGAATGGCGCCAACTGTGCGAACCCCGGCACTTCCAGCAAGGGACTCTTCGAGCAGGGTGGCATCTTTCAGATCGTGGCTAACACCCTGATCTTCCTGGTCGGTGCCATCGCGGTGCTCTTCCTCATCATCGGTGGCCTGCGCTACGTTGTCTCCAACGGTGACTCCAAGCAGGTCGAGGGTGCCAAGAACACTATCCTCTATGCCATCATCGGCGTCGTGGTTGCTATCGTCTCGTACGCAGCAGTCAGCTTCGTCATTACCCAGCTGACCTCCGGCGCCTAATCCCCTTCCCGTCGTTAAGAGAGCCCCGTGAGGGGCTCTCTTTTGATTTCCAATGACGAGCATATAAACGGTTTCTATCATTAGGTCGGTGGTTACCTAACGATAATCGTCATACTGCATTTGTTTTAGGGCTCAATGCGGGCAAGTTTAGACGTAGTGCAACTGGTCACACAAATACCCTGTACGCAAAAGCGGCCCGGAGGCCGCTAAGAGCGAGGCAACAAGTCGCTTAGACGACTGGCTTAACCTTAATCTTCTTGACCTTGTCCTGGGCGACCTTGGGGATGGTCACGGTGAGGACGCCATCCTTGAGGCTCGCAGCGGCCTTCTCGGCGATGGTCGAGGTGGGCAGGATTACTGAGCGGGAGAAGGCACCCCAGTAGCACTCCTGGACATAGTAGTGCTCGCGGTCGACCTCTTTCTCTTCGACGCGCTCACCACGGATCGTGACCACGTCTTCGGCGACTTCGATATCAATCTTGTCGGGAGTGACTCCGGCGATTGGGGCCTTTATGACGACGTTTTCTTTGGTCTGGTAGACGTCTACCGCAAGCTGGCCTTCGGCGTCGGACATCCAGTCCTCTTCGCCCTCCACGGGGGTATCAAGGAAGTCGTCTTGTAACACGTTGTCTTGGTCATTCTCAGGAGCGTTTTTCTTACCCGCCATTTCGGTTGTTCTCCACTTACATTAAAGCTACGAAGTTGGGGCCCGCTTTTTTATTTGCTGCGCGGGCACCTTTCGCCTATTATAGGCAAATCTTCAGATGGAACGCAAGAAATCTAATGCTAATTCGTCAGCTGGTTGAATTTATGACCCCAGTAAGCTGTCTCGGTTGTGGCCACGAGGGGGCGTATCTGTGCGTGGATTGCCTTTCAAACCAGCCGATACGCGCAAGCACTTGCTACCGTTGCAACCGCCTAACCGAGCATCATCATACCTGCCAGGCCTGTCGCCGAAACTCAAGCCTTCATGGCGTATATGTGGGTGCCTACTACGATGGCATCGTGAAAGCGGCCATTCTAAAGCTCAAGTTCAATCGTTCAGCAGCCGCGGCCGATAGTCTCGCCCAGTTGCTTGTCCGTATAATTGGCAACAATGACCGGTTTGATAGCGTAACCGCTGTTCCAGTCTCCCCGCACCGGCAGCGCGAGCGCGGCTACAACCAATCTGAGCTCATTGCACGGCGGCTGGCCAATCAGCTCGCTCTGCCCTATCACCCATTACTCCTCCGAACCTCAAGTGGCCATCAGCTAGGTAGTAGCCGGGCCGATCGGTTTGCCCAGGTGCGTGGCGTATTCAGGCCGATTCGGGCGATTGAACGCCAGCGCATCTTATTGGTCGATGATGTATTGACCACCGGCGCCACGGCCGAAGCAGCCGCGCGAGTACTGCGCCAGGCGGGTGCATCCAGTGTGCATGCGGCCGTCGCGGCCAGGCATAGGGCTTGAGCGTAGGCTCGCCCCGAGGTATAGTAGCTGGGTTCGAATCGGCCTGGAGAGGTACCCAAGTGGCTGAAGGGGCGGGTTTGCTAAACCTGTAGGGGGGAGTAATCCCCCGCGAGAGTTCGAATCTCTCCCTCTCCGCCATAGAAAAGGCTCCCATGAAGGGAGCTTTTTCTATGGTATTCGGTCGAATAAGGCGAAGCTATTTGTCTATTGCCCGCAACCGCCATCGTCGCGATTAAGGTTTAGCCGCACTATGCTTAACTCACTACTGGCTGTTGGATGAACAGTTCGGTAGGTGGCTATATCTGCTTTGAAGACTTCTTGATCGGTCTTATCGTAGTTCACCGTAATTCCGAGGCGGTAACTACGGCCAAGCCGTACCCAGCTACCTGCTAAATTGACGCCATCATCGGTTATGGTGACTCCTGAGGCTCTCAATGCTGCAATTAAGCTGGTCTTTGTAGAGTCCGGCGGCTGGCTCGTAATGTAGGATCTGGTAGCCCAAGGTTCTCGATTACCCAGGAAGCTACAACCTTCTGCCTCACCGGATAGGTATGTGAGCTCAGCTGGTGCTGGGAAAGCCGTTACGTCGAGTTCAATAACTCGCTGCGAGCTAGGCTTCAGGAGCCAGATCGCCCCAACAACTATAAGTAAGATGAATACGACGGCTATTGCCGCTGCCGTAAACTTTATAACGATAGATGATTTCATGGGCGTGTATTGATTACTTCTGGCGGAGGGGGTGGGATTCGAACCCACGGAGCTTTCACTCGCCGGTTTTCAAGACCAGTGCACTAGGCCACTATGCGACCCCTCCGTGCCAACCTATTGTAGACGCTTACGGGTTCATTTCAATATTCTGCGCTAGAGCGTAAGCACAATAGTGTACATTCCGACTCGACTAAGCGATAATGAGGGCGAATGAGGGTATTGTTATAGAGGATCAACCACAACCAGCCGCGCCGGAAGACCAAGCCGTAGACCCGGCCGGGGTGCCTGAAGAGCTTGATGATGAGTCAGCTGAACTCGATCAAGTGATCGCCAGCGAGCAACCCATCGCCTGGCAGGCTTCCGAGTATGTCCACCACCACAAAGGCGCCTCGTGGTACGGCATACTGGCCGCCATTGTCTTTGTACTCCTTGCGGTTGCGGTAATATTCCATTTGTGGCTTAGCGTAGGCGTTTTCCTGGCCATGGGGGCTGCTATTGTGGTATATGCCCAGAAGCCACCGCGTATCTTAGGCTATGAGCTCGATGGTGAGAGTGTGACCATCGACGGCAAGAGCTACCCGTATCACAATTTCCGTTCCTACGCCGTCCTCAGCGACATCGAGTGGCACGCCATCGATCTCGAACCCACTCAGCGTTTCATGCCCAGGCTGACGGTACTCTTTGGTGATGATGATTTTGATCTAATTGTGGACCACCTCTCGCTGCATCTCCCGCGGGTTGATCGCCAGCCCGATGTCATCGAACGTCTTAGCCGTTACCTGCGGTTCTAGCCGGTAGTGGATTCTGATTCCCTTAGGCTCACTCCGGCTGAATTCGATTCATCTAAAAGGGGTTGGCGAATTCTCGCGGCTCGCGGCCACGACTTGGCGGCCGCCAAGCTCATTCTGCGATACATCAATGAGCGAAAAGATGCTATTCAAGCTGGTGGTTCCCCGTCCCTGGCCACCTTCTATTTTCATGCCGGACAGGAATATGCCTGCGCCGGCCGTGAGCATTATTCGGCTGCCATCGTCCAGATGCGTAAAGCGCATAAAGCGGATTCTAGCTGGAATGCTTATGTGAATGCTACGATTGGGTTCTTAACGGAAGATGAACAGGCCTTAGCGAGCGGTATCCGTGAGCTGGGCGCCACATCACCCGAGCTCACGCAGATACTCAAGAAGCTCGAAGCCGGCTTACCCAAGAGTAAGCAATATCGTGAAGTATATGACTCTTAGGGCTGCGTGCCTCTTGTTAAATTGACCTCCGAGGTCGGTTGAAAATGTCGAAGAATGTTGTTTAGCTAGGTCAGTCGACATTGTGGCTTCGCCACCCTCCTGTGGTGTTCGGAGATCCATCGAGCTAGCTCTTTGGTCTCCTGTGCTCCTCGTTTGCCGAACTACGTTCGTCCAATGTCGTCCTCCGCCAATAAAGAACACCCGTTTACACGGGTGTTCTTTATTGGCGGAGAGGGAGAGATTCGAACTCTCGGAAGCCTTGCGACCTCACCGCATTTCGAGTGCGGCGCACTAGTCCACTATGCGACCTCTCCATACTTCTT
>JBBRTP010000065.1:0-4353 GCA_038244255.1 Candidatus Saccharimonadia bacterium | reverse complement strand
GGCCAGGTAGCCGACGCCCTGGTTGCGCTCCTTGCCCGGCTGTACGACGCGTACCATGAGCTGCTCGCCCGGTAGGACTACCGGACGGATGGCATTGGAGAGTTCATTAACGTTTAAGACGCGTACACCCTGGACGGCCGCTACGCGGTTGAGATTGTAGTCAGTTGTTAAGATGTCGCATTTGAACCGTTGGGCGAGCACCACCAGCTTGGCGTCGACTTCACGCACACCCTGCACGTCCTCGTCGGTTACTTCAACCTCGACACCGATCATTTCGCGCAATCGGTTGAGCACTTCAAGTCCGCGGCGGCCACGGCCACGGCGCATCGCATCATCCGAGTCGGCGATATTTTGGAGTTCGGCTAACACAAAGCGTGGCACGACCAGCTTACCTGGGACAAAACCGGCCTCAGCGATATCGGCGATGCGACCGTCGATGATGACCGAGGTATCCACAACAACCTGGGGGCGATTACTTGAGAGCATCACGCCCTCGCTTGAGTTATCCAGTCGCAAAAACGGCAGTAGATTCACCAGTGATACGCGACGAGACTGGACGATTACCATAGCCACCAGAGTAAAGACGATGGTGACGGCTAGCGGTAGAGTGTCGCCAAACGGAGATGGCAGCTTACTAAGCGGCACACTGGCCAGGGCTCCGAGAAGCAGGCCGATGATGGCTCCAATAAGGCCAATGATGAGTGTGCCCATCGAGACACGACGTAGACGCAAGATGACCAAAACTACCATCAAGGTTCCGGCAATGATAAGTGCAGCAGCCAGATTATCGATCATGAATTATTCCTTCGTTACTGCTTTGTAATAATCAGAGCCACCGCTTCGGCGACCGTCCTAACCCCCTTGAGCCCCGCCGGGGCACCGTGTGCCGGACCGACCGCCAGTGTAAGGCCGAGACGCTTGGCTTCGCTCACCCGGCGGCTGGCTTGGCTCACCGAACGAACCTCGCCACTCAAACCGATCTCGCCAAAGGCGACTAGATCAGCGGGGATGGGAGCGTTCTTGTAGGCCGAGGCGATAGATAAAATAATTGCTAAATCGGCAGCCGGTTCGGAGACTCTCAATCCACCTACCACGTTAACATAAATATCGGATGAGCTCAAATCAAGGCCGGCCCGCTTGGTGAGGACGGCTACCAGGAGATTGAGCCGATTTAAATCAAAGCCCACGGCCGTACGTTTCGGGTAACCAAACGACGTGGTGCTAACGAGTGCCTGAACCTCCACGAGCAATGGGCGGGTGCCCTCAAGGGTGGCGAGAACCACCGAACCCGCGCCTGGCTGCCGTTCGGCTAGTAAGGCTTCTGAAGGGTTCGCCACCGCCTCAAGGCCGCGCTCATTCATCTCAAAGATTCCCACCTCACTGGTTGAGCCAAAGCGATTCTTAATGCCGCGCAGGGCCTTAAACGCGCCATAGCGGTCACCCTCTAGATACAAGACGACGTCCACCAAGTGCTCGAGAATCTTGGGGCCGGCAATCGTACCTTCCTTGGTGACATGACCAATTATAAGCGTCGCGATATCTTGACGTTTGGCGATGGCTTGTAACACCTGGGTACTTGCGGTTATCTGCCCGACCGTACCCGGTGAACCGGTGAGAGCCTCGACCGCCATCGTCTGAATCGAGTCGATGATCACCAGCTTATACGAGCCCTGCTCGATGGTTGCGGCTATCTGATCGATGTTGGTCTCGGTGAGAAGCTCCAGGCCGGCCGACTCCACCCCTAATCGCTCGGCGCGGAGCTTAATCTGTGTCGCACTCTCCTCGCCGCTCACATACAGCACGGAGTCAACTTCACCCAGATGAGCTGCCATCTGCAAGACTAGCGTACTCTTGCCGATACCGGGGTCACCAGATAGGAGCATCACCGAACCGGGTACGATTCCGCCGCCTAATACCTGGTCGACTTCGCCGATGCCGGAGGTAAATCGCGGCAGCCTGGCTGTCTCAACGCTGGCGAGGCGCTGGGGCGTGAGTGCAGCAGTAGATCTTGCCTTACCCGCCCCGCGTGAGACGACTACGGCTTCCTCGAGTAATGTGTTCCAGGCACCACACTGTTCGCATTTGCCCATCCACCGGGAGTATTTGGCGCCACATTGCTGACAGCTAAACTGAGTCGTCGACTTTGCCATATGCACTTATTTTATCATAGACCGAACAAAAGACGAATAACGATGCGCCTAACAAGAGAGACCCGGGTGGGTCCCTCTTTGGCTATTCGCCCGGAGCTTCAGTTTTGGCCGCGTGGGTGGCGGGACGATCGCAAGTCAGCTGCAAGTGGTCGCCGCGGCGATTTACCGTGATGGTATCACCGTCTGTGAACTCACGCTCGAGCAAACCAGAGGCTAGCGGATCCTCCAGTAAGTCTTGGATCACACGGCGCATCGGCCGCGCACCTTGCTCAATATCGTATCCGCGCTCCATGAGCAGGGCCTTAGCCGAGCTGGTGACGCGAAGCTTAAGCTTCTGATCGTCGAGCCGATCCTGTAGGTCACTCAGCTGCAAGTTTAGGATCTTCTTAATATCAAGCCGGCTCAGGCTCTTAAAGACGATGGTCTGGTCGATCCGGTTTAAGAACTCCGGTCGAAAGGCCTTCTTGAGCTCGGCTAGCACCTTCTCCTTCACCTTGGCGTGCGTGGCCTCGAGGCGCTTCTCCCCCACGGCCGACTCGGTCTTAAAGCCGATCTCAACCTCACGGCTCAGTTCTGACGAGCCGATATTACTTGTCATTATGACCACCGTATTACTGAAGTCGATGCGGCGCCCTTTGGCATCCGTTACATAGCCGTCTTCGAGTATCTGCAGTAGCATATTAAAGACGTCCGGATGGGCCTTCTCGATCTCATCGAACAAGACCAGTGAGTAGGGACGGCGGCGTATCTGTTCGGTGAGCTGGCCGCCCTCGTCGTAGCCAACGTAGCCCGCAGGTGCACCCACCAGACGCGCCACATTGTGCTTCTCCATGAACTCGCTCATGTCGATTTTAATCATGGCATCGCGATCATGAAAGAGCTCCAGGGCGAGCACACGAGCCAGCTCCGTCTTACCGACGCCAGTGGGACCAAGAAAAATAAATGACCCGATCGGACGGCGCGCATCCGCGATGCCGGTACGCGAGCGTCGGATACTCCGCGCAATGCCGTCGACCGCCTCATCCTGGCCGATGACCCGCTTTTTTAGCGACTCGTCGAGTTTTAGAAGACTATCAATCTCGGTCTTAATGAGCTGGGTTACCGGAATACCGGTCATGAGCGAGACGACCTGAGCGATATCCTCCGGCACGATGCGAACGATGCTATCGGTCGAACCCTCTTTGAGTTTGAGCCCGGCCATCCGGTTTGAGATTACGCTCTCACGCGTCTTAAGGCGCGCTGCGAGCTCGAAGTCCTGATCAAACACGGCGTTCTCAATATCATCACGAATCTCGGCCAGCTGCTTCTGCAGACTACGCACCGGCTTAGACGAGCCACCCCGTTTAATCCGAGCGATACTCGAGGCCTCATCAACGAGGTCGATGGCCTTATCGGGTAGAAAACGATCGGCCACGTAGCGCTTGGCCAGTTTGGCTGCCGCTTCGATCGCCTCATCGCTAATCTCGACGCGGTGGTGCTCCTCGTAACGGGGGCGCAAGCCCTTAAGGACGGCTATGGTCTCCTCGACGTTGGTCTCGGGAATCTGAATCGGCTGGAAGCGACGCTCAAGCGCGGCGTCCTTTTCGATGTGTTTGCGATACTCATCGAGCGTCGTTGCCCCAATGACCTGAATCTCGCCGCGCGATAAGGCGGGCTTTAAGATATTGGCCGCGTCGATGGCGCCTTCGGCCGCACCGGCGCCCACTACGGTATGGAGCTCATCGATAAAGAGTATAACCTCAGGCGAGGATTTGGCTTCATCCAAGATCTTTTTTAGCCGCTCCTCGAACTCGCCGCGATATTTAGTACCGGCGATCACGGAAGCTAGATCGAGCATTATGAGTCGCTTACCCTGAAGCATCTCTGGAACCTCGTCAGACTCGATGCGCTGCGCCAGGCCCTCAGCCACGGCCGTCTTACCCACACCGGGCTCGCCGATAAGTACCGGGTTATTCTTAGTCCGGCGATTTAAGATTGAGATGACGCGTCCAATCTGTGTTTCGCGACCGACCACTGGATCCAGCTGGTTGTCGCGCGCCTTCTGCGTCATATCGATACCGAAGTGATCGAGTGCCGGGGTCTTTGACTTACCACCCTTATTAGTGCGGGTCGTCGTACGCTCTTCCTCGGCGTAGAAGTACTGCTGATTACCCAAATAGCTCTCAAGCTCGGCTCGGATGCTTGTGGGGTCAACCTGAAGGTC
>JBBRTP010000064.1:0-4423 GCA_038244255.1 Candidatus Saccharimonadia bacterium | reverse complement strand
CGCCCACCTCACCGAGCCCGCGGGCGGTAATCAAGAAGCGATCGACGCCGATAACCTCACCGGTGGGATTACCGGCGGCTACCAACTTGGCAAATTTAGGGTTATCGAATTGCATGGATAATTCCTGGCAACTTATCGCGTCCGGCTATTAGTTGCTCCTTCCAGGTGTAATCAAAGATGCGGTTGGGCGTCCGCACCACCAGACCGCCCCCCAGATTACGATCAGCCACAAAGGCTATAAGAATATTATTGGCTACGTTGGCCCGAAACCAGTCCACCAGGCGCGCGCGCTGGCCGTGATTCGGCAGAGCCGCCAGCGTTAAGTGCACCACCGGCAGCTTCAGCGCTTTGAGATAAACAATGAGCTCTTCGATAGCCTCGAGTGTGGGCTTCTTACCATCGAGCCAAGCCTCTATCACCAGTAATGTCTCGGCCGAATGAGTCGGCTCCTCAGCCGCCGTCGCACCAACTTTCTTCTGCACCCGCGCCTGGCGGTACCAATCGAGGTATTGCTGAGCCTCGTACACCACCGAGTCGAGGAGATCCGGGCTATAGATGGCAGAGGGTAGTTCAAACGCCACTGGTTAGGTCCTTCTTGATCTCATCTTTATGAGATTCGAGTGAGGATAATATGTACTCCATCTGAGCTCCCAAGTCCACACCTCCGCCTAGCGACTCGGCAATATATGACGACACGATATCGCCCATGCGCGTATCAAACCGCGCCACTAGGCGCTCACGTTCGGCAGCCAGATCGGCTTCCATGCCTTGGCGCAGTTCCACCCGTTGCTGATCAACCGCCTGACGGATCTTATCCATGGCCTCGGTGGCGCTGTGGCGAACCTCCTCCAAGGTCTTCTGGTAGGCCTCTAGCTCCTCCTCAATGACACTGGTGGTGAGCCGGGAGACTTGCTCAGAGAGCCTAGTTGAGGTGGCCTGGAGGTCAGTGCCGAAGGTCTGTGTGGCCTCGCCAATCTTAGCCTCATAGGCGGCCTTCAGCTTGGCATCGAGATCGGCCGCCGTGGGCTGGGTCACCTTGAGGGGCTTAGGCTGGTCACCCAGTGCTGCCAGCTTCGCGCGGGCATTTCGCAGCAAGGCATGTAGCACCACCACCACGATAATTAATACGCTTACAACGCCAAATAAGATGTACGCATCCATACTCATTTCGAGATCACCAAATACATTCCTCCGGCGGCCAGCACCAGTATTAACGCCACGATTACACAGATTTGGAAGAGCCCTTTATACACGGACGACCGCGAAAGAGGGTTTCTACCGATGGATATGATGCTATTGCGAACGGCCGAATAGAGCAAGACGGTTGTGCTTGTGATAGCGACCAGGAGAATAAGTCCAGCAATGATAATCCGGATGGGCGAGACCGTCTTGCCGGCCAAAGTATTCGAGAGGCTCTGCAGCCAGCCAGGCACCAGATAGGTCTGAAGCGAATCCTGATTGTAGGTCGAGACGGCAATCTGCACGGGTATCTGGCCCACCGTTACCTCCGTCTTGGCGCCACCCACGTCGATGGTCGTCTTGGTGAGTCCTTCGGCTTTACCATCAAAATCGGTCTGGGCGATGCCAATGACGCGTACGTTGCCCACTGCCTTCTGGCCAACGCCGGAGATGGGTGATACCGACACATAATCTCCTACTTTAATGGCGCCACTGGCCGTGGAGACAAAGACCGTGGCCGTCCCACTGGTGGCCACTTGGACCTGGCCCGTACTATCGGCGCCACCAAGTGAGATCGAGGCCGAGCTAGGTGGCACGGCCACACCAAAGAGCCGGGTGGCGTTCGTGGCATTGGCCGATACAACCGTGCCGGTACTCTTGGCATCCAGCGATACCAAGCTACCCGACGGGATCGCCGATGTCGCCGCAAAACCCTGCGACAGGCTCGCCAAAGCTACTACCGGCAACAATAGTGCGAGAAGTAAGCCAATTCCCCAACTGACCAGTCGTTTCATCACCGGGCGCGCAGTCCCCACTCCTCACCTCTTAATGCTTATGATTATATCAGGATTAAGCGAGTGGACGCAAAAGACGTGCTGGACAGATCTATTGGAGTTCTGTACCATAAGCCTTAATGCAAGTTTAGGTGGAGTATATTCTATGGATGTTTCGCGACCCGCAAATGAATCACGTCCGGCAGCCGTTGAGATGACGACAAAAGGCGGTGGATTTTTAACTAAAATCCTAATGGGTTTGCTAGCTATTGCGGCACTTATATACATCGCGTATGCCGTGAACCAAGCGTTCGGCTCGCTGGGTGCCAGTAGTGCTGTTAAGAGCAAGGAGTACCAGGCGGTCTTCCTCACCAATGGCCAGGTCTACTTCGGTAAACTTACCAACGTCAACGCAAGCTACGTAAAACTAACCAACATCTACTACCTCCAGGTCCAGCAGGCGGTCCAGCCAACCAACTCCAAGGACACCGCTGCCAATCAGCAGGTTTCACTGGCCAAGCTCGGTGTTGAGTTACACGGTCCGGAAGATGTGATGTATGTTTCCCGCGCCCAGGTCCTCTTCTGGGAGAATCTAAAGACCGACGGTAAGGTCACCAAGGCCATCCAAGACTACATCGCCGCCGGCAACAAATAGTCATCCGATCAAATTAAAACGAGCCTCATTGGGGCTCGTTTTAATTTCTCCAACTCAGCTGCCTAGGTAATCGTGGTGGTCGCCCGTCTCTTCCAGCTGGTTACTTCTGCCCTCTCATTTGCACTAGACAACCAATTGCCCTCAGCTCATCTATTATCAAGCCGTAAACATTGACTGAGCACGATTACCACCCCGCCACTACACAACTAAAAAGGAGCCCGGAGGCTCCTTTTTAGTAATGAACGGGAATTAGCCGCGAGGGGCAAATTCGGTCTTCGGGCGAGCTTCGCTCACCGTCAGGCGGCGGCCGTCCATGTCGGCGCCATCAGCCTTAGCAATGGCGTCATCGGCCTCTGCGTCGTTGACCATCTCGACAAAGCCGAAGCCCTTCGAGCGGCCAGTCGCGCGGTCCATGATGACAGCGGCGCTGGTAACTTCACCGTACTGTGCGAAGTACTCGCCCAGTGATTCATTTGTTGAGGTATAAGGCAAATTGCCTACGAACAGTTTCTTGGCCACTTATCTTGGCTCCTATTAACATCGCCAAGCGTGAGCCGGGACGATTCCGCTTTTCATGCGGCTAACTATAACATTCGCATCATACAGCAAAACACCTCTTATGTAAAGGATTTTACGCGATACCACGGGGTAAATGTGAGCTGAGCGAAAGCGAGGACCAGGTAGAGATTGGCGGCCAGACCCAGAATACTTACGATACCAAGCCCGATTGAGCTCACCGTAACCTCAGAAAAGACCGTTTCGCCCAAGCTCACCCATTGGGGTACCGTCAAGTGAAGAGTGGCCAATATCATCACCAAACCGGCGCCACAGAGCAATTTTAGACCAAGAGTCTGCCAGGGTCCCCGCCAGTGTCCCCTGTTGGCATAGGCCGTCTCAAGCGTCACCTCGTTACGCGCCTCCACCAGGAAGTTATAGAACGCCCAGCAGACGAGGTAGGCAATGAGACCTACGATGGCCCAGAACATGACTAGCACGAGGTTAGAGGTGATCGGTGAGACGATGACAGATCGCAGGTGTCCGAGGAGGCTCTCCTGCGATTGAGCCACGCCGGCATCAGTAATACCGAGCCGGGTCATAATGGTAGCGCTACGCGAGATGGTTAAGATGGCCATCGCGAGCACTAGCGACCCCAAGGCTTGGCCCAGCGTGGGCAGTAGCTCACGCCAGAGGCGCTGCCCGAATGAGAGTTCACCGTTCATGTGAGCCTCCGTCGCGGGCGCCAACCTGCCAGTGCAATCAGGGCCGCAGCCGCTCCGCCCGCCAGTAGCGCTCCGGCAAGATCGGCCGTCCACACGGGAGCACTATAATGATACTGATACTGTGCCAGCTCGGGCGCCGCTACCGTAGCCGGCGTGGGGACCAGCGGCAGGTGAGCAGCTAAGTAGGCCTGATTACAATGTGCCTGAACCAGCGAATCGGCCTTACCTGAGCAGGCCTTCTGCGCATCAGCATACACCTGCGTGCTCGCGTTGCTGGCGGACTGAGCCGCGATCCGGGCGGCGGCTTGTGCCCGGTTGTATGAGCCATTGAGAGTGACACTGGCCGCAGCGCCCATATGGGCAGCAGCGTAAGCTTTGAGCGTGGCCTGAGGCACCGTAACATCGGTGCCCAGATTATCGGATGACTCGATGGCCACGGCCTGATGGCGGGCAGTGGCGTGATTTTGATATATGAGACCAACCCCGGCGACCGCCAGGATAATCGCAAGCAGTATCGGCAGACGCTTTATCATAGCCAAATCCTACCGACTTGCAGGCTAAGAGTAAAGTATTCTGCCCTAAAGACTGGTCGATGG
>JBBRTP010000063.1:0-4539 GCA_038244255.1 Candidatus Saccharimonadia bacterium | reverse complement strand
CCGCGGCTGGCTAACCTCCAGAAATCGGTCGCCGCCGCCGAGGAACTGCACCGCCTCGAGGTGAACCTAGCTGAGCTACGTCAGATGTATGCCAATACAGCAACCGCCGAGCTCGACGAGCGGCGAATCAAACAACAACACTCGAGTGATGAGTATAAACTAGCCGTTCATCGGATTAGACATGAGCTCCGTGAGGTAGAAAAATCTCAGAGTGTGCGCCTGGCCTCGGCTGTCGCCGCCGAGACGGCCGCTAGCGACGTGCGAGCCGAGCACGACAAGCTCGAGGAGCAGCGCGAGCTGGCATCGCTGAAGCTGGGCGACCTGCGCGGCCGCTTGGCGCAGTTAGAGGAACGGGGCGCGCAACGGGTTGCCCTGGCGCGTGCGCTTAAGGCGACGGAGCGTGAGCTTCAGAAGGCCAAGGTACGGCTCGACGAGCTCACCGAGCGCCAGCACGAGAACCAAGCCGCCGCCGACCGAGCTGCGGCCGAGCTCAAGCGATCTGGCGTGGATGTGGTCGCCGCTCAGGCTATACTGGTGGCCCTCCGCCAAGAAACGGCCGATGGTACGCATCAGCAGTACGTCTCACACGCGCTCGAGATTATGAAGACGATCGCCCAACAGCTCAACCAGCCGGAGGTAGCCTACCCTCAGGTGCGCCTCCTGGTGCATAAGGCCGGGCGCCTGCTGAGTCACGCCACCAAGGCGGGCGAGACCGAGCTCCTGCCAAGATTACGCGAGGCCCAGGGCCAGCTCGAGGACGCAATGGGGCGCCGCGAAACGGCCAACGAGCATCAGACGAATATTACGATCAATGCTCGCTCGCTGGAGATTGACCTCGTGCACCAAGTCGATGCGGTCGATCGCCTCCGCGATGAGGTAACTACGCTTGGCCAGCAGGTATCGGCCTCCGAAGCGGAGGTGGCGGAGGCTCGTGCTACTCAGCAGCTCATCATTGCCGCCGAAGCGTCACTTGCGACGCTCAAAGTCCAGATCGCACAACGACGGACCAAGCTTGCTGAGGTTACGGCCGCCACTAGTGCTGCGAGCGTGGCCGAGGAGGCCGCCCGGCTCGAACGTTTGCGCGGTGAGCAGGCTCAAGCCGAAAGTGGCCTCACGGCCGCCACAGCAGCACTTGGCGAGCTGTCGCTGGAGCGAAGGGAGCTGGTGTCACGTCTGGCGGCTTGGAAGGTGACGGTGGCGGCAGGCGCTACGGCCGGCGGCGATACGGCGCAGTTGGAGCGGCAGGTTGCCCTACTCACCGCCGAAGTCGCGGCGCGTCAGGCAGTGGCGGAAGCCAGTAGCGCCGAGTTCCAGGAGGTCACCGGTCGACACGCCGATATGGTGACCCAGATAGAGGATATGGAGCAGGCTAAGGCCGATCTTGGCCAGATAGTCACCGAACTCGACGTTATTATACGAACCCGCTTCAAGGATAACTTTGCGAGCCTGGCCACACATTTTAGCGAGTATTTCGTCCGCCTCTTCAATGGGGGCTCGGCCTCGCTAACACTGGAGGAGAGCGAGACGGGCGAATATGGTATCGCTATTAAAGCCAGTCCCAAGGGCAAACGGCTAGCCAGCCTCTCGGCTCTCTCGGGGGGCGAACGTGCTCTGGCCGGCGTGGCGCTTCTGGCCGCCATCTTACGAGTCAATCCGAGTCCATTCGTGGTGCTCGATGAGATTGATGCCGCGCTCGATGAGGCCAACTCCGGCCGTCTGGCCGACATCCTAACCGAGCTCGAGCGTCATTCGCAGCTCATCCTCATCACCCATAACCGCCAGACCATGACAGTGGCACGCGTGCTCTTTGGTGTTACTATGAATGAACAACATGTCTCCCATCTGCTTTCCCTCCACCTCGAAGAGGCTACTCAGCTAGCTGCTCGATAAGATATGGTTGACTTAGCCTCGAGTTTTAGGTAAACTTTGGTTCGTTGTCATTATGATTTAAGCCTTAGGAAGTCATCCTTTGTTAGTAATTCGCCTGGCCCGCACTGGCCGCACCAAATATCCTACCTACCGCATCGTGGCGGCCGAGTCTGCACGGGCCGCTACTGGACGTTTTATCGAGGTTCTTGGGCACTACAATCCTCACACTAAGGAGCTCGTACTCGATAAGGATGGCATCCTAAAGCGCATCTCCCAGGGCGCACAGCCGTCCAATACGGTCGTAAAGCTGCTATTGCGTGAGAAAGTTGAGCTCCCCGCCTGGGTCTCGCTCAAGACCAAGGCCGCTAAGGTCGTCGAGCAGTCGGTTGCCGATGAAGTAGCCACAGCCGATACCGAAGTCACAGAGGCCGAGGCTGCAGCCGACGCCGACGAGACGCGCGTCGCCGAAGTCACCGAGTCCGTTGTGGCAGAGGCTGGCGACGCTGAGCCCAACGCCGACGTCACCGAGACCGCAGCCAGCGAAGAGGTAGCTGCCGATGACGCAGTCGCTGCCAGCGACGCCGGTGCCAAAGCTGCCGAAAAGTCCGAATAAAAGCTGAAATTTCGCTTAAACGACCCGCTTTCGGGTCGTTTTTGGTCTAGCAATGCTATGATTGATCATAAGATCTGGTAAGCGCGAGGAGAGAACAATGCCCGAGATGGATAAAGAATTCGTCGAGTATGTGGTTAAAGCGTTAGTAAACAACCCCGAGGACGTTTCGGTGAAGCGCTCGGTAGATGACATGGGGATTCTGCTTGAGCTCAGCGTAAACCCTGAGGATATGGGCAAGGTCATCGGCAAGGCCGGTGCTACGGCTAAGAGCATTCGAACTCTGTTACGAGTTTTAGGCTCGCGCAGTGACGCGCGAGTTAATTTAAAGATTGTGGAACCCGAGGGCTCAGAGGGTGCCACCGAGCAGTCCAGTGACGGAGAGGCACCCGAAACCGTGCCGGCTGCCCCGGTGAACGAAGAGTCCGAATTGGTGACTCGTACCAAGCAGGAATTTGCCGACCTGGATGACCTCGATCTCTAGACCTTGTCCTCGTCTATTCTCGGCAAACTAGGCGCTCTCATCTATCTGATCTCGAAAGTCTATTGGGATTTCGCGCTTGCAAACCTAATTTTTCCGCGTATAGACTTCGGTCGTTGTGAACTGCCTAATAACTCAGGCCTATGAGTAAGGGTAAGCAAGCGCGAAATAGCAGCGGCTCCGGTAGTATAGTAGTGCAGAGCGTCCATGCGAACGGGCCTGAGTTATGAGGCTCATTAACGATAAGAAGACACCGCAGACCATGGCAATTAAAATCGATATTATAACCCTCTTCCCCGACATGTTTAAGGGTCCGTTTGATATGAGCATGCTCTGGAAGGCACGTGACAAGGGATTGGCGCAGATTATGACACACGATCTGCGAGATTATGGCTTGGGTACGCGTAAAACTGTGGATGACACGCCTTACGGTGGCGGCGATGGTATGCTGCTAAAACCCGAGCCGGTGGTCGCGGCTATCGAGGCCATAAAGGGCGGGGGCAATGCTAGGGTGGTCGTGCTCACACCTGCGGGGCGTAAGTTTGACCAAGCGCTGGCACGAGAACTTGCCACAGCCGATCAGCTGGTTCTGGTTGCAGGGCACTATGAGGGCTTCGACGAGCGCATTATGAGCTACGTGGACGAGCAGATTTCGATTGGTGATTATGTGTTAACCGGCGGGGAACTGCCGGCCATGGTGGTGGTGGATGCGGTCGTACGACTGATTCCCGGCGTGCTCGGAGGCGAGGCGAGTGCCCATGACGAGTCGTTTAGTGATCCCAATCTACTCGAATATCCGCACTATACTCGCCCGGTGGAGTTTCGCGGCGAGCGGGTACCAGAGGTGCTGCAGAATGGTAACCATGCGGCGATCGAGAAGTGGCGGCGTGAACAGTCGGAGGCGAAGACGGCCAAGTATCGGCCTGATCTGCTTGATTCGTAATAGTAATTATTGCTGGAAGTAGTTCCAAAGCTTGCCCGAGAGAGTGGCGAACTGGCTAGGCACTACGCCGGGTGAGCCCATAACGACGACGAGATAGTCGGTCTTGGGGCCGTAAACGATACCAGCGTCGTGAAGAAAGCCGTTTAGATCTCCGGTCTTGTGGGCAAAGACGGTACCGCCAGGTAAGCCGAGCGGTAAGCGGTTATTGACCCGCTGATTCTTGAGTAAACCAAGGAAGGTATTATTCGAGTTGGGTGAATTGAGAGTGCCCCGATAGACGCGCTCGAGTAGCATCGAGACGTCGCGAGCGCTTGTCTGCTGCGGTGATGCCAGGTTGGTCTCGGTGTAACCATTGGCTCGCAGTTTGGTGTTCTGATTACCCCAGCCCAGAATATCACCGAGTGCCACGCCGCAACCGTTATCGGAGATGGTGATCATGAGGCCAAGGCAGCCGGTGATGTTATTGCCGGTCCCACCGCCCGCACTAGAGCCGTTACTTAGCTGACCAGAATCGATGAGGCCGAAGATCTGTTGCGCCACGTAGAGCTTGTAGAGGCTGGCGCTGGTCTCGGAGCGATCTTGATTGAGCGTAGCTACGGCACCGGTCTTCAAGTCTTTCACCACGATGCCAAACTG
>JBBRTP010000062.1:0-4561 GCA_038244255.1 Candidatus Saccharimonadia bacterium | reverse complement strand
GAGCTACCGGCGCTGGAGGCCGCGGTACTCCAGGATAAGGCGAAGTCTGACCCAACTTTCGTGCGTGAGCTCGTCGAGTCTTCGGTACTTGACCTAGGTATCCCTGAGACTATGTGGAGCAAGCGCAGAAACTCGCTCAAACCAAAGTATGGACAGCCGCCGCCGGGGTACGAGATCTCGACTTACACGCTCGACTCAAAAGCATAGCCGCTTTGACTAATCCTTCTGGTGAGCTCACAATTAAGCTATTAAGGGTATTATCATGACCAACCAAGAGGCCGCTCGCGAGCTGTACGCTCGAACCAAGATCGAGAAGTTCGCCATTGGTGCCTTTAATATCGATAATCAGGAGACGCTCAAGGCCGTCGCTCTGGCCGCAGCTGCCAAGCAGTCGCCGGTTCTTGTAGAGGTCTCGGCTGGTGAGGTCGACGCCCTCGGGCTCGCCAACGTGCGTTGTATGGTCGATAACTACAAGCATGAGCTCGGTATAGCGATGTATATCAATCTCGATCACTCGCCGAGTGTTGCGGCGGCCAAAGCCGGGATCGACGCCGGTTTTGAATTCATTCACATCGACGTCAGCCAGGCGAACAAAGAGGCGACCGAGGTCGAGATCATCGCCGCCACTCGCGAGGTGGTCGAGTACGCCAAGACCACCGGGGCGCTGGTGGAGAGTGAGCCGCACTACTTCGGTGGCTCGTCGAATATTCATACTGAGAATATCGATTACGAGGAGATCAAGAAGACCTTCAGCACTCCAGAGGGCTCGGCCGCCTTCATCTCGGCCACCGGCATCGATACCTACGCCGTCGCCATTGGTAACCTGCACGGTCTCTATCCGGTGCCGAAGATCCTTGATCTGGAACTGCTAGCCAAGGTGCGCGCCGCCACCTCCTGCTTCCTCTCGCTCCACGGTGGCTCTGGCACCGCCGACGATCAGTTTAAGGGCGCCGTCGAACGCGGTATTAGTAAGATCAATATCAACTCCGAGATGCGCCGGGCTTTCCGCGATACGCTCGAGAAGGTCCTAGCCGCCAATCCTACCGAATACGCCGTAGTTAAGCTCATGCCCGAGGTCATCTCAGCCGTCCAAGCCGTAGTTGAGCACAAGATGGACGTCTTTGGCTCGGCCGGTAAGGCCACATTCTAACTTTTAAGGGTCATCTTATCCATACTCCTGCTTATCATGAGCTATAGGGGCATTTGTCCCACTTGGATACCGTAAGCGTAACTGGTATGATCGGTAGTAATGGCTGAGGTAAATGTTAGAATTTTAACTTTTGGTGCAGGCAGTCAGGATGTATTCCTGACAGGAAAAGCACTACATGCGAAACGTGATGTCCGCACCAAGGACTTCGTCGAGCAGTTTCCTTTGGGTGCCAAGATCGATGTGGAGGAGGTCTACTTCGAGACCGGCGGCGGCGCCACCAACGCAGCCGTGACCTTTGCCCGCCAGGGCCTCCAGGTGGGCTTTGTGGGTAAACTCGGCCATGATCCAGCCGGTAGCGAGGTAGTTCGGGTGCTGCGACGCGAGGGAGTTGCTACCGATCGCGTTGTGTTTGATCCTAAGCTCACCACTGCCTATTCCACCATTATGCTAGCCTCAAATGGCGAACGCACCATTCTGTCACACCGCGGCGCCGCTCATCACCTGAAGAGCAGCGAAATCGCCATCCGAACGCTGGGAGCCGACTGGTTCTACATTAGCTCGCTGGCGGGCAACTTCGACCTGTTGGCCAAACTCTTAAAGCACGCCAACGTTCATGGCATCCAGGTCGCGATTGATCCAGGTGAAGCCGAGCTGGCCCAGCCCAAACGCCTAGCCGCCCTGCTCCCGCTCATTACCGTGTTAAAGGCCAACGCTCAGGAGCTCGGGCACCTCTTTGGTGGCGCGAACCTACGTGAGACGGTGCGCTTGGCCGCACATACCTGCCCGTATGTGGTGGGTACCGATGGCCCAGCCGGCGCCTATGCCGCGGTCGGCGGCAAGCTTATTCAGGTGGGCGCCTACCAGAAGGTCAAAGCCATCGATCGTACTGGCGCTGGTGACGCTTTTGGCTCGGGCTTTGTGGCCGGTCTCGCCAAGGGGCTCGCATTGGAAGACGCTCTGAGCCTAGCCAGCGCCAACGCCACCAGCGTGGTCACCAAGATTGGCGCTAAACCAGGCATCTTACACACGACTCGAGTGCGACGCATGAAGCTTAGGGAGACGAATCTATGAGTACAATCGCACGATTTATTGGCGCCAAAGAGCCATTATTTGATCATGCGCTGGTGCAGCTCGAAGAGGCTAGTGGCAAGAAGGCCGTGGATGTGGCTCTCGCCGCCGAGATCACGCAGACGGCCGCCGACCGCATGAATCAGCTCGATCTTACTCCGGACGCCAGTGGGGAGGCCTTATACGGGGCGCTACTTAAGCTGGTCGCTCAGCATGACGCTCATCTGGCGCGCGCCATCGGCGGTACCGACCCGGAGGATCTGCGCGAGATGATCCCGCTCATCGTTAAAGCGGCCGAAAGTGCACCCTTACCTAAAGATGGCTGGTTTCTTAAGGAGTCCAAGGCGCGTGAGATGCTCAAACGCACTCCACCCGAGGCCATTATGGATCGTCTTGGTTACCACTTGGTTAGTCAATTGCTCGATCAGGAGAGTATCTATGAGCTCTTCTTGGCTCTGCGTTTTGCCGAAAGTCCAGAGTGGCTAAATGCCTTTGATGCCCACTACGATGATCTTTCGGCCGATGACTTTGAGTCACGTAAGATTCGCGTGGTACCGTTTGCGGCCAGTAAATGGGGCGACATAGCCGAACACTTTATCGCCAAAAAGCGCCATAATATCACGCACTCCAAAGAGATGGGCGCCATCGCCGTGATGCCGATGACCGAGACGCGCATGAAGGGCGTCACTATGAAGGTATTGCCATTATTGTGCCATTACTACAATGAAATCCGACTCTATAGTTCGTTCTTTAAGCTTATGCAAGCCAAGAAAGACTTTGGTCACATCGTCTCTCAGACGCTCATTGCCGATCCCGGGCACGTGAAGCTAGTGGAGCGTGGCCATATCCACTGGCGCGTAATCCAGCGCTATTTCGGCAAACTTACCAATGAAAAGCATCCAGAGATCTTCGAGCCGCACGTGCAGCCCGAAGACCTACACTGGCGCCGCGCCGAGGAGGTGCTCTACGAGATCGATCCAGAGCTTAAGTTCTGGAAGGGGCTCGACTTCGTGGCCGTGCTGAGGGGCAACGACGTCGTGACTTTTAACCTAATGGATATTAGTTTGAGTTACTCGAACACGATTGAGTATGCCGACCGCTTTCTCTACCACTTCCGCGAGGCGCTCTGGAACGAGGTCTTTGCGCGATACCTGGGCGAGAAGGTTCTTGAGGAGCAGTTACTCGAGAAGCTCGACAACGCCATTATTAAGCCAGAACAGCTTTTGCCCGATAATTCAACCGACCTCCGAGGTCGGTTGACAGGGAAGGGATAGAGTGTCGAAGTACAAGCTCCAGTACCAGATCTGTGTCTCGGGTGCGGCACGTGGCGACTCGGTGATCACAGGCGGTAAGCTCGCGGCTGCTGCCGGTACCGAGATTGCCAAGCGTGGCCACGTGACCCTCACCGGTGCCACGCGCGGCCTGCCGTACGAGGCGGCCAAGGCGGCCAAAGCGGCCGGTGGAGTCTCGATCGGCGTCTCACCGGCCTCATCGCGCATCTCGCACGTCAAGAAGTACCGCTTGCCACTCGATCATTTCGACTACATTCTTTACACCGGTTTCGAGTACACGGGGCGCAATTTACTGCTGGTGCGCTCCTGCGACGCCGTAGTGATGGTGGGAGGCCGCATAGGCACCCTAAATGAGCTCACCATTGCCATTGAGGAGCGTAAACCCATCGGCGTGCTGCTGGGATCTGGTGGTATGACCGACGAGGTCGAGCATGTGCTCCGTGCGGCCAAGCGTGCTCGAACCGGCATTATATTTAGCTATGACGCGGCTGATCTGGTAGATCAGCTCATTGCCATCATTGAAGAGAAGTCCAAGAAGCTCCCTGATCTCTCCACCGAACTCTAGTTTTCACTACTTGATCTGAACAAGTTGTAGCAGGACAATCGACCGAATAAGCATAAAAGCATTGACAAAATGCTTATTTGCGTGTAGAATAGTCGAGTTGCATTGGAAATGGCTTTATTGCATATCCGGTGACAATGCTTTTCGACAAGTTGATCAGGTTTCCCCCTCCACCCCCCCCAGGAGTAGTCATGTCCAGTTTCACCCGTCGCGCGATCAGTGCTCTCGTGAGCCTCTTCGTCGCGCTCGTCGCCAGTGTCGCCTTCGGCGCCGCTTCGCCCGCTATGGCCTCCGTGGTCATGGGCGGAACCGGCCCGTCAACACCGGCCGCGTGCCAGCCCGGAGCCACGGTCGTCCTCGACGGCCTGACCTCGGGTGAGCACAAGATCGAGTACACGAATGGGAAAGCGGTCTTCCGCTACTCTCACACGTTCGGCTGTACCCCCTGGGTCGGCTGGATGCACGTCAACTTGATCCGCGATAACGACG
>JBBRTP010000061.1:0-4625 GCA_038244255.1 Candidatus Saccharimonadia bacterium | reverse complement strand
CGGAAGAGTGAGGTCTTAGGTTTGGGAGGAGACGGCGGCCTGACGGGCCAGTTGAAGGCCCTTGATCGGCTACTCACGGCATCGAGACCGCCGTCCACTCGGATCGTGGCACCTGCTGCAAAAGCAGGGGCAAAGTATCGGATTGGGCGGCGGCTCATCGGACGATGGGTCCGATCTGCGAAGCCGCCGCCCAGCCTAGTACAGCAGTGACCCGGTCCGAGTGTATCGGACCTAGCGGCGGGCCACCGACATTCGCTACGCTGGTGGAGCACTTGCGGGGTGATGCCAACCTCTCGTGTGGCTGCTGCCATTGAGCGAGAGGAAGAATGAGGCCAGCACAGCAAAGCGACCGCGCGATGCTGTGCTGGCATCTCATGCAGGACAGGCGGGGACTTCGCGGACGCCAGCCAAATCCTGCAGGGGGAACAGGGGGATCCGGACGGCAGTACGATTTACCCCCCCTCGAGGCATCGTACCGCGGCCCCATCCGGATCCACCCGCGATCGCGGAACAAGGAGACGGCACACCCGTAGCAGGGCGGGCGAGCAGACTCAGAACTACCGAGTCATGTCTCCATCAGTCACCACCGTCGATGGCTTCACGGCAACTGGTCCGACGATCTAGTACCAGACGACCCCTCTCCCACGGGGGATGAGGAGAGAGGCCGCCTGTCTTGGACCGCTCACTGGGCCATCTCTACCTCGCGGGTAGAATTAATGGCCGAGCGGAGATTGAAGGTGCAACTAAACAACGAACACAGACGAATCCGTATTCGACGTGAGAAATATACTACGCCGGCTTACTTCAATTTGCAAGCATAAGCCTTATAAGTACTCTCAACGTAAAGCAGGTCACGCTAGGCAGCTTGCGCTGCCGAGCGTGACCTGCGGGTTATCACCTCCAGTTGACCTCAATGCGTGATGGCCGCTAGGTGGGGAGGGTTGGATCTGTGATGATCAGAAACGTCACGGGGGGCGTGCCGTCTTTGGCACCGGTGACCGGCACCTCATAGACCTGAACCGTGACAACCTCACCCTGAGCGGGCGTCTTGACGCCGGGCTGAAGCGCCAGGACGCCACAGACCTGGTCGCCGCTGGACGGCTGCAGACAGACCTTCTGCGAACCGATGCTCTCTACGACACCCTTAACCGATTGTGACACCGCTGACGCCTGTCGATGACTGAGGATGTAGCCAGAGGCCACCCAGGTCAGGAGCAGAGCGGCAACGAGGATAACAATCAACATCTGCGGGCGTACCCGAGCCTTCATCGGCACGGCGACGGCGGTCACAGAATGTCTTTCTGGTTGAACCAGCCGTAGCCGATTCCAAAGGAGGAGTAGTAGGACGCGGCCGGTGGGCTGTGCAGCAAGCTCACTGCCTTCTGGCCGTACCAGGTGTCCGGATCCGTGTAGCAGATCCGGGTCCAGCCCGTCGTGCAGTCGAACCGGGAGCCGGAGTAGATGCGGGTGGCGGCGTTGGACGTCCACGGCGAGATCTTTCCGTCGCAGTAGTCCTCCGATGTGCCGTAACTGAGACCGGAGACCGTGTCGGTCAGACCGATGCTCTTAGTACCGCAACCCGAGATGGAGGGCGTTGCGGTGTACGGGCTCCAATCGAGATAGCTGTTGCCTCCCGATGGCGTGTGGTAGTGGTTCATCGTCTCCCGCTGTGGGTAGTACTTGTACCAGGTGTAGTCCTTTGTCTCGTACGACTGAGTTAGCGACTCGACGACGTACCAGTTACCTCCGCTCGCGTAGTCCATACACGAATAGCCACCGAT
Organism: Candidatus Saccharimonadia bacterium; assembly: GCA_038244255.1. Classification (GTDB taxonomy): domain Bacteria; phylum Patescibacteriota; class Saccharimonadia; order UBA4664; family UBA4664; genus JBBRTP01. The sequence goes on along the minus strand of JBBRTP010000061.1, from coordinate 2,844 downwards.
GTTGATGGTGATCTCGGTGTTGTTCGTGTACCCGGAGACCGGAGCGAAGAGGGTGTGGCCGTTACAGCCCGACGAGCTGGCGGCAACTGCTGGAGCGGCCGAGGCAGGTTGAACTGTCGCCGCGGATGCGGCGGCGGCCTGGGCCTTGAGCTGGGTGACTCTGAGGCCAACGTCAGAACCGAAGACCGAGGCGGCGCCGGCCGCGCTCTGTCCAGACGCCATGGCAAGCTTCGCCAGGACATCCGTCTCACTACCGGCCATGGCCGTAGCCTGGGCCAGCAGCTGAGCCTTGCTCATGTTGCCCGTATAGGCCACCGCGGCCGAGCCGGTGACGTCGCCGTTGGGCGCGACGGTCCGGGTCTCGGTGTAGGTGAACGGGTTGAGGGTGGCCACGGTCGATCCACCGGCCGTCTTGGCGACATAGATCCCGGACGCGTTGCGTACGGCCGTCGTCTTGATGACAGTCGGTTTAGTCAGGGCGACAGATGAAGTGGCGGTCGAAGCCGTTACAGCGCTTCGAACGGGGGCGGCGTTGGCCGGCAGAGCCGGCAGGGCGAGCGCCAGCAGACCCAGTACTGCGGCCGGCAGGAACCACTTAAGCTGATGTTGCTTCATCCCTCATCAGTCCAATCTATATCTGAGGGTTGCCACCGTAACGTCGCCGCGGAGGGGGAGCGACGTTTCATCCATGGGGTTCTCCTCAACCCCTGTCTCGAGAGTTAAAAAGTGAAAGCTTAGTAACGGAGGCCGATGCCTACCTCCGTCTCATCACTTTCACCTAGTGTCCAATGGGCTCGATATGTCAATTTCGGCGAGCCATCGGAATAATCGAGGTCTCGGAGCGAATATATACCCCCCTTTGGGATTTGTCATTAGTGCAATCTTCCAATTATCACCAGATAGCCAAGACGACCCGAGGGGGTCGTCTTGGCTCCAGACTACTTTGTCGATTGTTAGGCTTTGGCGGCCCTTTTCCCGATGATCTCTTCGGCAACGTTGCGCGGGACTTCCTCGTAATGATCAAATTCCATCGAGTTACTACCGCGACCCTGGGTCATACTACGAAGCTGTGTGGTGTAGCCAAACATTTCGGCCAAAGGGACCATGGCATCAATAATTTTGGCGCCACTACGGTCCTCCATCTTCTCGATCCGTCCACGCTTAGAGTTAAGGTCGCCGATAACGTCGCCCATGAACTCTTCGGCCACGATGACTTCGACCTTCATAATGGGCTCCAGGATGATCGGGTCGGCCAATTTGGCGGCCGCTTGGAAGGCCATGGAGCCGGCGATCTTAAAGGCCATTTCGTTCGAGTCGACTTCGTGGAACGAGCCGTCGTAGATGCGAGCCTTGATGTCGACCACCGGAAAGCCGGCGACCACGCCGTTAAGCATTGCCTCCTTCACGCCGTCCTCAGTGGGTTTTACGTACTCACGCGGCACCACACCGCCCACAATGCCGTTCTCCCACTCGTATCCACCGCCGGGTTCGAGCGGTGAGAGCTCGATCCAGACGTCACCGTACTGGCCACGACCACCACTCTGGCGGACGAACTTGCCTTGTGCCTTGGCGGACTTCTTGATGGTCTCTCGATAGGCGACCTGCGGCCGGCCCACATTGGCCTCGACCTTAAACTCGCGCTTCATGCGGTCCACCAGGATGTCGAGGTGAAGCTCGCCCATGCCTTCGAGAATGGTCTGATTGGTCTGCTCGTCGGTGTGGACGCGGAAGGTTGGGTCTTCCTCGGATAGTCGCTGCAGTGCGTTACCCATCTTCTCCTGGTCGCTCTTGGTCTTGGGCTCCACGGCGATGGAGATGACCGGCTCGGGGAAGGTAATACTTTCTAGAATTACGGGGTGATCGAGCTCGGAGATGGTATTACCAGTAGTAGTGTTTTTAAGCCCGACGGCGGCGGCGATCTCGCCGGCGTGAACTTCTTGGACCTCTTCACGAGAGTTAGCGTGCATCAAGACGAGGCGGCCGATACGCTCCTTCTCGCCGGTTGAGGCGTTTAAGACATAGGATCCACTCTTCAAAGTTCCAGAGTAGACGCGGAAGAAGGCGAGTTTACCAATGAAAGGGTCGGTCGCAATCTTAAAGGCCAGGGCCGCAAAGGGCTCTTCGTCGGCGGGCTTACGCTCAATCTCTTCGGCGGACTTCGGGTCGGTACCCCAGACGGAGCCGATGTCGAGCGGGCTGGGGAGATAATCATTAATGATATCGAGTAACTTCTCCACGACCACACCACGACCGTCGCCACCACTGACGACGAAGAAACTACCGGTCAGAACACTCTTTCGGACCACCGTCTTAATCTCGTCGATGGTGAGCTCCTGGCCGTCGAGGTACTTCTCCAGAATAGTGTCGTCGGCCTCTACTGCGGCCTCGATGAGGTGGTTGCGGTAATTAGTGGCTTTCTCTAGCATGTCGGCCGGAATCTCGGCATCGACTAGCTCATGGTCGTGATACTCCGTGTAGGTGTAGGCCTTCATCTCAATGAGATCAATGATGCCATTAACGGTCTGCTCGAAACCAATCGGTAAGTGAATTGGGTAGGCGCGCTTCGAGAGTCGCTCGTGAATGCTCTCGAGGCTCTTATAAAAGTCGCCACCCGTCTGGTTAATCTTATTAATGAAGCAGATGCGGGGCACGCCGTACTTATCGGCCTGGCGCCACACGGTCTCACTCTGTGGTTCAACCCCCATCTTGCCGTCGAACAGCACCACGGCGCCGTCGAGCACACGCAAACTACGCTCCACCTCAACGGTGAAGTCGATGTGACCAGTCGTATCGATGATGTTGATACGCTTGCCCGTCCAGAACCAGGTGGTTGCGGCCGAGGTG
>JBBRTP010000060.1:0-5017 GCA_038244255.1 Candidatus Saccharimonadia bacterium | reverse complement strand
TTTACGGGTCCTTCCAATAGTCTAGGTGCAGATGCCAAGTCGAACCTCTTCAAAGTCTGGGCCACTGAGATCGTCTCGGTCGAAGATGGCTCTGGCTTACTCCATGTCGCCCCGGCCTTCGGCGAAGACGACCTAAATCTGGCCGAAGCCCATGGGATAGCCGTGCTTACGACGGTTAAGCCCAATGGGCATTTAACGGATGACGTAGATCTAGTAAGCGTTCGCGATAAGTTCTTCAAGGGTGCCGATAAGCTCATCATCGAACACCTCACCGAGCAGGGCCGGGTCTATGCCGCCGAAACATTCACTCACACTTACCCATTCTGCTACCGCTGCGAGAGCCCCTTACTCTACTACGCTATCTCGACCTGGTTCGTACGCGTATCGGCCGTGCGCGAAGAGCTGCTCAAGACCGCCGAGGAGATCAATTGGCAGCCGTCGCACATTAAGACTGGGCGGTTTGGCAAGTGGCTAGAGGGCGCCCGTGACTGGTCGATAAGCCGCAGCCGCTACTGGGGTGCACCGATGCCCATTTGGGTTAACATTAACGATGAATCCGATTACCTGGTAGTCTCTAGCCTCGATGAGTTAACTAAGCTCGCGGGACTATCCGATAAGCCCGAGGACTTGCACCGTCCGGGCATCGACAACATTACGATCGCCAAAGACGGTAAGACCTATAAGCGTATCGAGGAGGTCTTCGATTGTTGGTTTGAGAGTGGCTCGATGCCGGTCGCCCAGTACCATTATCCGTTTGAGAACAAAGCGGTCTTTGAGACGAGCTTCCCGGCTGATTATATCGGCGAGGGTCTCGACCAGACTCGGCTCTGGTTCTATGTCCAGCATGTGCTCTCAACGATCATCTTTAATCGACCAGCCTACAAAAACGTCTTGGTAAACGGCATGGTGATGGCGGCCGATGGCCAGAAATTATCCAAGCGACTGAAGAACTACCCGCCGGTGGAAGATGTCTTCGGCACCGAAGGCGCTGACACTTTACGCTTCTATCTACTTGGTAACGATCAGGCGGTCGGTGCAGACTACATGCGCTTTAACCGCGATGCCATGGGGGATATTCAGCGGAACGTGTTTGGGACGTTATGGAATAGTTACAGCTTCTTAAGCATGTACGCGGAGATCGACGGCTGGATCTCGCCGAAGACGCTAACTCGGCCAACCTCCGACAATCTGCTCGACCAGTGGCTCGTCGCGCGTCTCGACCAGGCAATCATCCAGATGACCGCCGCCGCCGACGCCTACCAGCTCGCGCGAGCCCTAAGGCCACTGCGTGAGCTCATTGACGATCTATCAAACTGGTATGTCCGTCGCAGTCGCCGCCGGTTCTGGAAGAGCGAGGACGACAATGACAAGGCAAATGCCTATGTAACATTGCACTATGTACTTGCACGAATAAGTCAACTTTTGGCTCCTTGGAGCCCGTTTCTGGCGGATAAGCTCTGGCGTGGTTTGACCGAAGGGATGGATGAGGTCGTTTCGGTACATCTAAGCGATTGGCCAGTGGCAGAGGAGATCGATCGAGCGGTGATCGATCAGATGATCAAGGTTCGCGCCGTGATCACCGACGGACTGAGTCTGCGTGCCGAGGCGAAGATCAAGGTTCGTCAGCCGCTTAGTCGATTGACCGCCCCTGGGCTACTGGCTGCCTATTACTCGATCGTCGCCGACGAGGTGAATGTCAAGGAGGTGGCGGCGGCTGGGGCGAATGAGGTGGTTAAGCTCGACATCGAGATCACGCCCGAGCTTAAGCTCGAAGGTATCGCCCGCGACATCGTTCGCTCGGTTCAGGCAGCGCGTAAGACCGCCGATCTCCAGGTCGACGATCGCATTAAGTTGTCATTGAATACTGATTCAAGCGAGCTTAATGAGGCCATTAAGGCACACCGCGAGACCATTATGAACGAGACGCTGGCCGCATCGCTCGATGATGCTGGCAACCAGAGCGAGGTACCGGTGAAGGTGGCCGGAGCTGAACTTTATATCGAGCTAGAGAAGGCGTAGGTTAGGTGGCTTAAAGGCCATAGTTTCAAGACGTATCTTTAGGGTGTGGAGCATTTTTACCAGTCTCTTTACGACAGTGATTTCTCGAGCTTAATGTTAAGATAGATCGGTAACTTTCGAGGGTAATGGCGCGTGTTCAAATCCCGTTTCTGGAAAAACTTTGACTGGCTACTCTTTGGCCTTGCCATGCTCCTGTTGCTCATGGGGCTCATAGTCATCTACTCGACCTCGTTTAAGGCGACTAGTCTGGCCAGCTCCAGTGACGCCGTACACCAAGTGATTTTTGCGGTGATCGGTCTTATCGCACTTTTTGGCTTGGCACGGCTAGATTATCGGGCACTCAGTAAACTTAGTGGCTGGATCTACGGCCTCACGTTGGCCGCGCTGGTCTTTGTCCTGGTCTTTGCCCATCCGATTTTAGGCGCCAAGCGTTGGATCGACCTTGGATTCTTTCAATTACAGCCCTCCGAGTTCATGAAGTTAGCCCTCATCATCGTGCTAGCCAAACTCTTTAGTGAAAATTATGATCAGCTCGAGCATCCTAAGTTCCTGGCTATCTCGCTGGCCTATCTATTGGTACCGCTCGTACTCGTCTTCCGCCAGCCCGACCTCGGGAGCGCCCTGGTACTCTTAATCATCTGGCTGTCGATGGCTCTGGTCTCTAAGATCCGTAAACTCCATCTCCTGCTGCTAGCCGGGGTCGCTGCTTGTCTTACGCCGCTGGGTATCTCGCTGCTCAAACCGTTTCAACGGGCACGACTTGAGACCTTCGTAAATCCAGCGGCCGATCCATTGCACGCCGGTTATAACGTAGTCCAATCAACGATTACCGTGGGGTCTGGGCAGATCTTCGGGCGGGGACTAGCGGCGGGCTCGCAGACCCAACTAAACTTTCTGCCGTCATTGGCTCAGCACACCGACTTTATCTTTGCTTCTTTAAGCGAGAAGATGGGCTTTATCGGCTCAGGGCTGCTTATCCTACTCTTCGCTGGTCTCTTGGTGCGGGGGCTCGTGATAGCCTTTCGCGCGCAGGATCGGTTTGGGCTCTTTATCGCCACTGGCATCGTGGCGATGTTGCTATTTCATATGGTGATAAATATTGGTATGAACATGGGCATCGCCCCTGTCACCGGTATACCACTGCCGTTCGTGAGCTACGGCGGAACCTCGCTGATTGTCGCCATGGCCTGTATTGGCCTCCTAGAATCTATCGCCATCCGCCGCAAGAAGCTCCAGTTTGAAGGTTAAACATTGTAACATTACCAAAAATATGATCTAATAATATAGTTCCTTAGTCTCCTTCACATTAAGGCAGTGATTACATGACAGGTGTTGCTCAGCAACAGTCCTACGGGCTCTGCCCGACCGATCTGGTGGACGCCTCCGATGAGGCGATTGCCACAGAGCTCGATAGAGTCGACGCGATCCTGGCAACTAAAAGCCAGCATGATCGTGAGTACTTGCAGTTCATCGTGATATATCGTGGGATCTTAGCGTTGGTGATCCAGCTCCGGAATAAGGGAGTGCTCCAATCGGTCCCCGAGAGCTCGACCAAACCGATAATGCTGGAGGCCAACCTCGAATCCAACGTGATCAGGGTCCTGGGCTTCGCGCCATGGATGTATACCCGTATGTGGACCGTCATCATGGCCAGGCACAAGCCAACCCAGCTCTTTGCCGAGATCGAATTCGGGCGTTTTAGTTCGTTCGAGCTTGGTTCGCTCGAGCGGATCGTCAACCAGCCCGGTTTCGGTGACAGTCTGCTTGGGCTCTACCGCGCCGGGCCGGGGCTGCTCAAGTTCATCCACGAGTTCTTACCGGCCTATCGCCGCTTCATCGAGAGTCAGGAGCAGTCATGACCGATCAACGTTCAGGTGGTATTTCGGAACGACCCTCCATCTTGGAGGAGTTGCGTGAGCTCGCTATCGATGGCGTCATCCTGCACGATCGATTGGCTCGGATCTTTCGTGAACGCCTCCTCGAACCCTTTGCTCGTGCCAGGAAAGATGGCGCGCGGGCGGTCGTAGAGGTCGGGTTCGCCGAGCTGCGTGATTATCTCCACATCTGATGTCCTCGTCCTTCCCGGGACCGGGTAGCCAACGCTGCCCGGTCCCTCTTCATCTACTTGCTCCCAAGCCCCAATTCTGTTATTATCTCTTGGTTACGCAATTAACGGCACACCTGCTAGACCCAGGTTCTAAAGGAGCTTTCATGCAAGCAATCATCGCCACCGGCGGTAAGCAATATCTGGTGAAGAAGGACGACGTCTTAGACATCGAGCTCGTGGGCGACCACACCAAGCTCGAGTTCGACGTACTCATGACCATCGACGGCGACACTATCAAGGTCGGTACGCCACTCGTTGAGGGCGCCAAAGTCACCGCCGAGGTGGTCGATGAGGACCACAAAGGTGAGAAACTCAAGATTATGAAGTTTAAGGCTAAGAAGCGTGTTAAGCGTCTGACCGGCCACCGCCAGCACTATACTCAGATTAAGATTACTAAGATCGCCTAGCACGCTCCCGAGTCAGAGGCAATATAAAAGAAACGAGATCGAGCCGAGTGGCTCGATCTCTGTGTTGTGGGGGCCAGCGGCCGTGATGCCGGCATCTTTGCTGAAGGATGGCGAGAGGCGATATAGCCGAATAGCTGCTGGTGGAGCTTGTTCAGGCTTATAAGACACCGCCTTGGCGGGTCTGGATAGGGTCGGACGAGGCGAAGCGGTGGGCGACGAACCCAGCGGTCTGCACGAGAATCACGACGTCGCGCCAGGGACGCCATGGCTGTTCGATATAAGCTACGTCAAGCTGGGTCTCCAGGTCGCGCGGCACGTTACCATGCTTCTTACCTGGGCCGGTGATGCCAGGACGGACCCGGTAAATAGCTGGGTCGGAGCTGGCCTCTGAGGCGACGTATGGTCGGGGGCCGACCAGGCTCATATCGCCGCGCAGAACATTGATGAGCTGCGGCAGCTCATCCAGTTTGCGGTCTCGCAGCGT
>JBBRTP010000059.1:0-5053 GCA_038244255.1 Candidatus Saccharimonadia bacterium | reverse complement strand
TCGAATCGGCTGGTGGAGAGTGTCATCAACGTCGGAAAGACGATCGCGTAATGAAGATTTTTCTGGGGGCCGATCATGCCGGATTCGAGCTCAAGACGATGCTCAGCGAGCATCTCGTACACGCCGGATATGAGGTCTTAGACGTGGGTGCTAGAAGCCTCGATGAGGACGATGATTACCCACGATATGCTTACGCCGTGGCCAGTCAGATCTTGGGCGCTACCGATGACGATCGTGGCATTTTGATCTGTGGTAGTGGCCAGGGGATGAGTATGGCGGCCAACCGGGTAAACGGTGTGCGTGCCGCCCTGGCTTGGAGCGCCGAGAGCGCGGTTGCCTCGAAGACCGACGATAACTCGAACGTGCTCGTGCTTCCGTCTAGGTTTGTCGATCAGACCGATTCATTCGAGATGGTCGATGCCTGGCTTCAGGCGAAGTTCGACAAGGATCCCAAGTATCAGCGCCGCCTCGACGAGCTGGAAGAGCTCTACGGTTAATGGCCTCAGTCGCACCCACCATCTTAGCCTCTACCCCCGCCGATTACGCCGAGCGGATTGATCGGGTAAAGCCTTTTGCTAAGCGCTTACACATCGATATCTGCGACGGCGTGTTCATCGACACTAAGACAGTAGGGTTATCGCAAGTTTACGATATCGACGGCGTGCCGTTCGACCTGCATCTGATGATGACGCACCCCGAGGGGCAGATCGAGAACATCGTGAGCCTATGCCCACAGTTGGTGATCTTTCACTTTGAGGCCGATGTCGACCGAGAGAGCTTGATGCGTCAGCTGCGCGAAGTGGATATCAAGATTGGTCTGGCGATTAATCCAGAGACGATGATTGAGCAGGTGAAGGACTTATTGCCACATATCGATCACTTGCTCGTCTTTACTGGTCGCCTAGGGCATAACGGCGGCGAGTTTCGCGGGGATTGTCTGGAGAAGATTGGGCAGGCACGAGCCATAAATCCAGAGCTGGAGATTGCCGTTGATGGCGGGATCGATCAGGAGACCGGGCGTATGGCCATTGAGGCCGGCGCGAATCTGCTCGACTGTGGTAGCTTTATTCACGATGCCGACGATTCGGAGATTGCCTTCATTGCGCTAACAGCGATAGCAGAGGGAACCTCTTAACCGATCCGCTCAAGCGCGATCTTAGTTGCGTCGGCTAGGCATATTGCCTCGGCTTTTAAGTGACGCCGACCAAAAGTGGTCAGCTGGTAGCGCTTCTTACGGGTGGGAGCGTCTGAGGCCGCTTCTAACACGGGCGTGATGAGACCGCTCTCTTCTAGCCGGTAGATATAGCGGTATAGATTGGTAGGGGCAATCAAAGCCGAGCCGCTACTATCGGCGGCGATGCGCTCGGAGATGGCATAGCCGTGGAGCGGTTGGTCTGAGATGGCAAGTAAGATGTAAAAGTCCATCTTATCGAGTGCGCCGGGGGTAGTCATGTCTATATAGTATCTGCAAAATGATACAAGTCAAATCGAGTGCCAAGTTGATGGCGAATAATACCTTAACTAAAGCATAAGAACTGTTAATTTAAGCTGATACGATTACTATTATCAATATGCACATATTGAGGGTGCGGATCTGTCCCTCAATCTATTCACAACCTAAGATCTCATCGACTGATCAGAGCTTGGGTTGTGCCAGCATCTCTGGATGAGATGCTGACGGTGCTTCGAGGTTAGGGGCAGCGAACGTACAGGTAGAGGGCGAGTTCTGTGGCCGTGTCCTGGATGTCACGCAACGTATTAACGACGCTACACCATTTTACCAGCTTGTGAGGTTGGGCCTGGTCGGGTGCGAATACGACGTGCCAGCAACCCGTCTCAGGGTCTTTGGCGACGGCTGAACCGGCGACTACGTAGTAGATAAGTGTAGCCGATGAAAAAGGACCTGCGTCGACCCTACCGAAGAGCGTTACTGCCTCTTGGCGGACGAGACCGGTGTCTACCGGGGCAAATGCGGTAATCATGTGAGCTCCCAAGCTCGAGGGGGTTTTGAAGCTTTGTTACCATAACACAACCCGAGAGCATAGTCAACAACAATAGCTTGTTTTCGAACCTGGAAAAGGTTATGGTTATACCATGACGCACCGTGACCTAGAGCTCAAGGCCAACGCTATCCGCGAGGACATTATCGAGATGCTCGTCGCTGCTGGCAGTGGCCACTCGGCCGGCCCACTTGGCCTTGCCGATATCTTTGCCGCTCTTTACTTTGAAATTTTAAATCATCGGCCCAAGCAGCCCGACTGGGTGGAGCGCGATCGATTGTTTTTAAGTAACGGCCACTGCGTGCCGGTGCGGTATGCCGCCATGGCCGAGTCTGGCTACTTCCCTAAGAGTGAGCTTAAAACCTTACGAAAGCTTGGATCACGACTCCAGGGCCACCCCGAACGTTTGCGCTTACCGGGTCTCGAATCGACCTCTGGTCCATTAGGGAGCGGTCTGAGCCAGGCCGCCGGTCACGCCTTGGCCCTACGGATGGATAATTCACGCTCAAGAGTCTATTGCATCACCGGTGACGGTGAGCTTGATGAGGGCAACATCTGGGAGGCCATGATGTTTGCTGCCAAGAATAAGCTGTCCAATCTAACTGTTATTGTCGACCGAAATAATATTCAAATCGACGGCCCCACGGAGCTCGTCATGCCGCTAGATGATCTGGCCGCCAAGTGGGCGGCCTTCGGCTGGCACGTCATCGAGATAGACGGCCATAACATGCAGGCTATTATTAACGCTTGTGATCTGGCCAAGGCCATCGTCGAGCGGCCGGTCGTCATCATAGCTCACACCATTCCTGGTCGCGGCGTCGACTACATGGAGTACGACTACCACTGGCACGGGAATCCGCCCGGCACACTCGACACCTCCGGCGCCCCGCCCAAGGCCAGCCAAGCTAAAGTGGCACTGGCCGAGCTGCGTACCCTCGGTGGGCGCATTCGGAGTGAACACGAATGATTGATCCCGAGATGCATCTAAATCCCAAATTGACGAGCCCCGAGGTCGATCAGGAGCCGATTCGCGCTGGATTTGGGCGCGGGCTCTTGGCCGCTGGTCACGCCGATAAGAATGTGGTGGCACTCTGTGCCGATCTCACCATCAGCACCAAGATGGATGAGTTTGCCAAGAGCTACCCCGAGCGATTTGTGGAGATGGGCATCGCCGAACAGAACCTGGTAACCGTGGCGGCGGGTATGGCCCTAGCCGGTAAAATCCCGTTCGTCTCCAGCTATGCGGCCTTCTCGCCCGGGCGCAACTGGGAGCAGATCAGGACGACCATCTGCCTTAACGAGACGAATGTGAAGATAGTGGGCTCACACGCCGGCCTCATCACCGGCGCGGACGGCGCGACGCACCAGATGCTCGAGGATATTACCTTAATGCGCGTTTTGCCTCATATGACAGTGGTGGTGCCGGCCGATTCGATCGAAGCCGAGAAAGCGACCAAAGTACTCGCCGCCATGAAGGGCCCGGCCTACATTCGTTTGGCGCGCGATAAGACACCAGTGATCTCCACCGATAAGACGCCGTTTAGTCTCGCCAAGGCTAACGTCTTGCGGCACGGCAAGGACGCGACGATAGTGGCCTGTGGCGCCATGGTCTATCAGGCGCTTATGGCGGCAGAGCAGCTGAGCCATGATGGCATTGAAGTTGAGGTCATCAACGCCGCGGTGGTGAAGCCACTCGATACCGTCACCGTGGTGGCAAGCGCCGTGAAGACCGGTGCCGTTCTTACCGTGGAGGAGGGACAGGTAGCCGGAGGCCTCGGTGGGGCGGTAGCTGAAGTGCTCGGCGAGCACGCGCCCGTTCCAATGACGCGCGTGGGAATGCTGGACCGGTTTGGCGAGAGCGGCACCCCCGATGAGCTCTTCCAGAAGTTTGGCCTCACCGCGCCTCACCTGGCCAAACGGGTAAAAGAGCTGATTAAACGTAAAGTTAAGAAGGAATCATAATGGCTTCATGGCATAAATCCCCACTGGCTCGCAGCGAAGACTTTCAGTATATCGCCGCTTTTGTGGCTGGTATCTTCGTCTTCTTCCTCGGTACGATCGCCGCCAATCTACTGGTAACCTGGCTGTTTAATCTCTATCAGACGCCCGATATTGCCCTCGTCAAGGGCACGGCGTTGGCGACCGGCACCTTCGTCTACGCGCTCGGAATGGCGGTTCTCATTCGCTCGATGCGCCTCTTTGGCTGGAAGTCGAGCACCTGGTCGATGGGGCTTGGTGCCATTTTGGCAGGCGGCCTCATTCTAATTGAGATGCTACTCGTCTACATCTATAACACCGATTGCTCAACCAATGCTAACTTAAGCGTCGTAGTCCAGGGCGCGCTCGTGGCATCCTTCGGCATCATATATGGCATCAGCCTCGCAATGGCGCGGTACTTCGATGTACCGGCGAAGAGGGGGAAGTAAGAGATGCCGGGGGTCGATGCCGCTGAGCCGCGTCCAGATGGGAATCAACCAGGTAGTAGCATCGACTATCAAGCATTGTATGATCAGTCGCAACAGACACCACCGGCTGAGCCGACGGATATACCGTTCCGCATAGCTGGTTTAGACTATGTTAAAGCCCCCAGAGTAGCGGAAACTCCGTCTTCGACCGGTATAGACTACGTTCGCCATACGCCAATACCTGCTTCAGAGGCATCTCAAGCGGCTGAGGCCCCCAAGAGGGGTGTGAGCTTGGCGCGCGCCCCTCGTCCGGCCAGCGTGGATCCTGCTCAGACCCCGGCTCCGGATAAGAGGCCCGTGACCCTGGCACGAGGGAAGGTGGGCGAGGCCGACCTGAGCGCGGCCAGCGAGGGGCAATCCACGAGGACGGCCGAGGCGAATGCCAAGTTCGAGGCCGAGATGGCCGAGACCAGAGAGCAGATCGCTCGCGAGGAGGCGGCGGAGAAGCTCTCGCCTGGCGAGATGGCCAAGCTCACTAAGGGTAGTGTCCAGATCAATACTGTAGTCAGCTTTATGGACGACGACTACGCTCGTTTCCAAGAGGCTGCTCGGGAGAATGGTCGCACTCCGGAAGCACAGAACGCCACC
>JBBRTP010000058.1:0-5070 GCA_038244255.1 Candidatus Saccharimonadia bacterium | reverse complement strand
TACGTTATACTGCGTGATCTCGGTGGAGGCGGGATTAAAGCCCACTATCACGCCATTGCGGTCAAAGATAATAATTCCCTCTTCGGTAAATCTAAAGACCGCCTCCCAACGTTCACGGCGCGAGTTTACGTCATGGTAGAGGTTAGAATTCTCGACCAGGACGGCCAGCCTGGTCGCCACTAGTCGTAGCAATTTGGCATCGTGGTCTTCATAGGTGTCTTCTTTACGCTCAACTAACAATATACCTAGCGTCTTTGAGTGATGGACGATTGGCATAGCCAACTCGTAGCCGTCATCCGACTCACGGGCGATGCCGCGTCGGCCCACGAAGGCCTGGGCGGCTACATGGGTGGCCGATAACTCAAGGCTGGCAAAAGGCGCCAAGCCGGTGCGGGTGCTCTGGCGGCGGATGAGTCGCTGCGTGGTCGGATCGTACAGATAGATACTGACATCGGGCGACGAGAGCAATACGGCAATCTTCGAGAGATATTTCTGGTAGATTCCGGCCACATTAAAGCCGACGATACTCGAGAGTTCGGCGAGCTGCGAGAGTTCACGCAGGTGGCGCTGGGCCTTGGCAGCCATCTCGTTAGCCTCGACCGTCTTCTCGATGAGGATGGTAATATCGCGGGCGGTGGCGACGGCTCCTGCTACCTTATCGCCGAGCATTATCGGACCAAATGATATTTGAACATGGCGATTATCGTCGGTAAAGTTGGCGTAACACATAAGTCGCTTGCCGCGTAGGACCTCTGATAGTAGCCACGGTAGATCTTGGTCGAAGTCGATATCGTTAGACTTGCTGATCTCGGCAAAGAACGGTGCGCCCACGATGGTACTTGGTGAACCGAAATCAAAGAGTCGGCACCACTCATCGTTGGCTTCAATTACCGCACCACTCGCATCGATCATGAGCAGGCCGTCCTGAATGTTTGCCTGAATAGTAAGTAGCTTGGCGGCGGCATTGGTCTTTACTGTCTGGTCGAGTTTAAGGGCATGAAGGCTGGTGGCAGCCTGTCGAGATAGGATATGGATGATAGCATTGTCCTCAACATCACGACTCACATAGAAGATCACGACGCCTCCGAGGGTTTCGTCGCCGGGGTCAAGTTGTTCGAGTGTGACTTGCTCGGCTTTCAGTCGTTTCGTAATTTTACGGATGGCCTCGTTCTGTGGCCAGTTGGTCACATCCTCATCCGTACCCGGCCTATGGTTACTGCCAAGTCGTGGATAGACGATGCTCCCACGGAGCGGAGCGGGCAGTTTGAGCTCGTTGACATAGCCAATCCGACCATCGGCGGCATAGACGAATCCAGTGACAGCTTGGACCTCGGCTAGTAAGCTTATGGCGCTGACCAGCTCGTTAATGATAACCTCGGCGGTTTGAGCCTTGGTGATGAGACGTAGTGTACTGTCGAGTTCGGTCAGATTAAACTGCTTCGCGGGGCGGCTGACCAACTTTTCGACAGACATATTTTTGCGCCCGGTTACTACTAACAGATTAGCATTTGAGTTAACCTTACCTCAAGCGTAAGTCTGATCCAAACCGGACCAAATATACGCACCGATTACTAGGGAACGATCTTCGATTGGGCAAGAATTGCGTCAAATTCGCGCGCGTAGTTTTTATCTTCATTGGCAAAGATGATCGTCTTATCCCGGACCGGGACGAGCACGATGCGCTGTGTCCGCTTGTCGTTAAAGGTGCCACTAAATTGGGTAGACCGAATACCCGACACCGAGACAGTACTCTGCGAGAGCGGCTTCTGGCTGGCGTACAATTTTATATTGGCATCGAGGTTACGTTGGGACAGCGTCACGCGAGCTGCCATCAGGCCTTCAGTGCCATTCACACGGCGAATAAAATCGGGATTAATGAGCAGTGCCACTTGAGTGGTACTGCTCGCCTCTTCATCGATGCTGCTACTCCAGTTTTTAGGAAATTTGATTTCGAACCCACCGTACTCGTTGGGTGCCAAGTAAGATCGAAACGGTGACTCGTTGGACTGCCGTGCAGCAATGGTATCCTTGGCCTCCTGATCGGTGCGTGCTGCCGTAGCTGCGGCAAGCTTGGTAGCATTAGCGTCGGCTTTGGCTCGATGAGCCTGGCCGAAACTAACAATAGCGAGGGTGGCAAAGAGAGCGGCGCCCAGGCCGAGTACGACCACGAGTATTAACATCGTAGGACTCTTACGTGGAGCGCTCGGTGGCAGTATGGAACTGGGTACTGGCTGGTCGTTCATATTACTGCTTATGCTAGACCCAAATGGTCTCGAGTTCAAGTTTATGGAAGATCGTAGCGAAAACTGGCACCGACGGTACGGGTTGGTTCACGGCCAGGAAGCTCGAAGGCGTGAGAGATGACGACTGTAGGTGTGGTCAGCTCGTCTGTTAGTTTAGCTTCGAGTTTTGCCATATACCGCCCAATCAAAAATACATAGATAACGTCCACCTGGGGTAATCGCAGGGTCCAAAAATCGCCGAGGTGGATTGTAATCAAGTGGCGATAGCGCCAGCAAACCAGGAGTGAAATTATATAAAGTAACGGATTGATTTCGTAGCCGATACCGCGGATACCACGCTGGGCGGCAGCTCGCAAGAGGCGCCCATCACCCGAACCAAGATCAATGAGGGTATCGCCCGGCCGGAGTTCGGCGAGCCCCCAGAAGCCGGCGATGTCGGCCTTGAGTATCGGCAGGTACGGCGCTCCGCGCAGGGCACCGAAGGCTACAATTACGCAGAGCGCCACGAGTAGGACTACTACGCCGCCAATCACTCAGACGTCAAACAGCTCTGGCCGGTCACTCGGTGGCATGTCATCGGCTTCGACTTCGCTACTTGGCTTACTGGTGGCAGAAACACTAAAACGTTGTTTAATCTTTTCTACCCGGTTCTCGACCGTTTGGAGGTGTTCGCGTAGCTGAGCCGCGAGCTCCATGCCGCGTTCAAATTTGGTCACACCAAGGTCGAGGTCGGCCTCGCTTGATTCGAACCAAGCGGTGATCTCTTCGAGCTCACGCAACGCTTCTTCGAATTGGAATGGTTTGGTAGTCATGAGCTGTGTGGTCCTTTCGCTTCGGCGTCGAGCCTGCCTCTGGCCAATTGTATCACGAGGGTCTCGCCAGTTTTGGCAGTCTTGGGGTCACGGAGGATGGTGCTACCGCTGCGGACGATCGCGTAGCCGCGCTCGAGGGTACGGCTGGGGTCAAAGCTTCGCATCACGCGTTCCAATGCCTGGAGGCTCGTCGAGCGGGTCTCGGTGAGGCGCCCGGCGGCTAGTGGTAAGGCCAGCCCGAGCTGCTCGATCCGTTCGCGCGGCCCGGTAAGGTAACGCTCGAGCCGTTGGATAGAGCGGTCGATTGAGCCAAGACGGCGCTCGACGATCTGCTGCATGCCACTATCGAGGCGGACGGTACTATGGCCCACTCGAGCGCCCAGTTCGGTGCGATCGGGTACTACTAGCCGTGCTGCATCGGTAGGCGTGGCGGCTCTGACGTCGGCCGCGTAATCGGCCAGCGAGACATCGATTTCGTGCCCGACCCCCACGACAATGGGGGTACGGCTGGCTGCCACTGCCCGCGCGACGGGTTCGGTAGAGAAGGCAATGAGATCCTCCAGCGAGCCACCACCGCGAATTAAGACCACAACATCGACCGGTGAGCGAAGTTCGTTAAAGTACTCGATGGCTCCGATTATTTGATCGGGTGCGGCAGTTCCTTGGACACTGACATCGGCTAGCAAGACCTCTACCCCGCCCCAGCGCTCGCCTAAAATCTTAATGAAGTCGCTATAGGCGGCCGACGTGCCAGATGTTATAAGTCCGATGCGAGTCGGAAATGGCGGCAAGGTTCTCTTACGGGCCTCGTCGAAGAGCCCTTCGGCCTCAAGCTTAGCTTTGAGTAGCGCCATGGCACGTCGTAGCTCCCCCTCCCCGGCCAGCTCGATCGATCGCACAGTGAGACTGAACTTGCTGTAGCGGGTCACCTTGGGTGAACCCGTAACACGAATCTTCATGCCGTCTTCAATGGGCAATTTGAGCTGGTGAACCATCATAAAGCAGTTCATTACGTTGGCATCATCTTTTAAGTCAAAGAAGACGAATTTGCCTTGATTAACCTTAAAACTTGAGACTTCGCCCTCCACGACGACCTGCGGGTAGGCAAAACCTAGCGTCTCGTTAATGATGCCAATAAATTCACTAACAGTGATTATCTGCGGATTCACCTGCCCTCCAATGTCTTACGATAGAAGTAGAAACCGGGCGGCAGGAACAGGATCATACTCAAGCCCCGGTAAACGATGACCACGGCAAAGGCCACGGCAAATGGGATGCCTAGGGCGGATAGCGTGCCGATCATGCCGAATTCATACACACCGACTCCACCGGTTACGACACCTAGTACGCTAATCATGATGGCAAGCGTATAGCCGGTGATCACTACACCTAAGTTGGGCCAGATCCCAAAGCCAATGAAGACAGCGTACAACGAGGCGACTTCGGCAATATTGTTGCCCAAACACCATGCCAGCAATTTTGGCCAGGTTCGGCGATGACCGATAATTTCGCGATAACCTACGTAAAAGTCATCGAGAAACCCAGCCAACCGAACGGGCGAGATGATGGGACCTGGTCGCTTAAGTATTTGATTCTTGAGGTGAGTTAGGAGCCGGGTAACGGGTCGCAAGAGGAGCTCGGTGCGGTGGCGATCGGAGAAGACGATGATGAGTGCAAGCCCGCCGATGAGTACTCCGACCATCACGATGAGCATAATGCGAACAGATACTTTGTCCAGGTCGCCACTTAAGAATAAGAGGAAGAGTCCGAGCCCCAAGACGACGAAGTAGGAAATGAAGGTAAATATATAGCGTGCGAGCTGCGCAAGTGTGGCTGTGCCAGTTGGTACTTCGGGCTTTGTCGCTTCGCTTAAATAGGCGACTCCGGCTAGCCCACCGGCGGGCACTACTTGATTGGTGAAGTTTACGGCCATCGAGATCTGGTAGAGCCGCTTGAGGCCGATCTTATCGCCACCATTAGAGGCGGCGAAGAAGATCTGATAATAGTGAGCGTTA
>JBBRTP010000057.1:0-5176 GCA_038244255.1 Candidatus Saccharimonadia bacterium | reverse complement strand
GCCCTCGGGCGCTTCGGTGGCCAGGAGCTCAGCTTCGGTGATGGCCTCGTCGGGCAGCATTACCTTCATTGCTTAAGCATAAGAATAATAACGCGGTTTGTCTACCTGATACTCCCCTCACCTACTGTGGGCGGCGGCGTGCCGTAGCGGCGGCGGCGCGTTCGAGGGTGTCATCCAGCGGCGCTAGTTCGCTGACACCGCGTCGGTTGAGCGCGGCGCCTATCAGGTGGTCGGCCAACGCGGGGTTCTTGGGAAGGACGGGGCCATGCAAGTAGGTCCCTATAACGCTACCCGTCACCGCCCCCTCATAGCCGCTGCGCTCGTCGTTACCATAACCTCTAATGACCTTGCCGAGTGGCGCCTGATCGGCCTCTAGCAGCGTTTGCCCCGAGTGATTCTCAAAGCCCACCAGCTCACCATAGGCGGTATCTAGTGTAATATTACCGATCATTCGTACCTGAGAGCCGACTGTCCGTGCGTGAAAGATGCCAAGACCCGGGATCTCCTGCCCCTCTATGGTGGTAAAACCGCGACCGAAGAGCTGGTAGAGGCCGCAGATCATAAGCATCGGCGTGCCGTTGGCCGCTGCATCATGCAGCGCCGAGGCACGCCCGATGAGATCGGCGCCAACGATGAGCTGGCCTGAGTCTTGGCCGCCCCCGCCAAAGACGATATCAACCTTAGTAAAATCAAAGGCCTCGCCCACGTCTACGGCGCGCACCTCCACCTCGTAGCCGCGCCACTCGAGCCGGCGCACCAGTGTAATAATATTACCCATGTCACCGTAGATGTTCATATCTCGCGGATAGAGGTGAGCGATGACGAGCTTCATACGCCCACCTTCTCGATACTTGTGCGGCTGGCCAGCAGCTGACGAACGGCAATCATGGCGGTGTAGGTGGGTAAGATATAGCCGGTACCACCCTCGGGGATGGCCGCCAGTAAGGTATCGATACCGGCTTCGATGGAGGTGGCTACCACCGGCTCAATGCCGGCATACTTAAGGCGCAGGGCCATATCTGTACCGCGTTCGCCGGCCGTGACCACCATCGGATTTGCCGGCTGTAACGACTCCAGTGGCACGTCCCACAGCCACGACACGTCACGTCCGTCAGCGATATTATCGTTAACCACCATCAGCACGAGCGGACTTCGTTGGCCCACCAGGAACGTCTCGAGCACCTGGCCAAAGCCGGCTGGGTTCTTAATGAGTAAGAGATACAGTCGGCGACCGTTTAATTCAATCTGTTCCACGCGGCCGTAAGCGGCTTCGGTCTTAGCTAGTACGTCGAGTAGTGCTGGGATATGCAGGCCGAGTCCCTGCCCTAGTGCTATGGCGGCCAGAGCGTTATATAAGTTGTAGGTACCGGGCAGCGGCAGACGCGCTGAGAACCGCTTGCCATGGACCGCCACGGTATAGGCCGAGCCGGCCGAAGTAACCTCATCTACGCTGGTGATAGTGACTTCTGGCTGGGGGCGCGCGAAGTCACCATTTGGGCACTTGTAATGGCCGATGTGGGCGTAGAAGGTGCGAGAGAATTTGAGTCGCTGGCGGCAGTTGGGGCAGCGGTCGGAGTCGGCCACACCACGCATGTTACCGGCCGCGCTGGCCGGTAGGCCCTCGATGCCAAAGTAATTCACCTGCTCCGGCGACTTGGCGTATTTTGCCAGGCTCGCCACCAGCGGGTCATCGGCGTTGAGGTGGAGGCTCGCCGTGGTCGCCGCAATCCCCTCGCCGATCATCGCCGCAGTTGTATCAAGCTCCCCATAGCGATCCAACTGATCGCGAAAGAGGTTCAAGACTACAATGTGTGTCGGGTTGAGCTCACTCGCCACCAGCCGCAACGCCGCTTCGTCGATCTCAAACAACGCGATGGTTGCGTTGATACGCCCGGTCAGGCTCGCCTGGTCAATAAGTGCCGAAAAGATGCCGCGTCGCAGATTTGAGCCGCTCTTATTAGTAAGTACCCGCTCGCCCGAATCGGTTAGCGCGGTCGCAATTAGCTTAGTGGTGGTAGTCTTGCCGTTGGTCCCCGTGACGAGAATCACCCCTTGGGGCAGCTGCCCAACGAGCTTCGCGGCCAGATTAGGGTCGAGTCGTTCGGCGATGAGGCCTGGCAATGCATTGCCACTCCCACGCCCAAAGAGCCGGCTGACGGCAGCAGCAAGCTTGGTAACGGCAAGGGTGAAGACCACAGGCATAGTCAGATTATAGCTTAGATTCAGATAGCGCGGCGGGGTTTCCCTTTCGCCAGCTGGAGCGGGTCCTGCCGCCGCCGGTATCCCGCACATGCTCGCTCGCTCCGCTTACTGCGCGTGAGCGGGAGCCTCCTCTGGCGTCACCCGCAGGCTTAGCATCTTGGGTGGCACGGTAGGAAGGGATCCCGGGGACACGGAGGTTGTAGACCGAGTATCGACGGGAGGGAATACCGTGACAGGACCCGATGTCGCTCGCTCCCAGCTCGGACTGGGTGGTAAAAGGGACTAACCTATCCCAAGAACTCGCGTACCAATCTGTCTGCTTCGTAGGCGGTTTCGACCCACCTAATATCCGGATTCCGCTTGAACCACGTCAGCTGTTTTTTGACGAGCAGCCTGTCGCCGCGAGCGAAATCCGCGGCGCCGTCTTCGACGGTTTTTGTACCAAGCGCAACGTCCTTAAAGGCGCGGTAACCAATCGCTGTCAGTGCCTCAGAGTCCCAGCCGTAGGTTGTACCAATTCGACGCACCTCATCAATAAAGCCTCTCTCAAGCATTTTTTCGATTCGTTTTTCGATCCGTTGATGAATCATTTCTTTGTTCACGGCCATCCCTAGTACTAGCGTATCGTCGCCTAGCACAGTTCGCTTAGAACGCGGCAAGCCGGCGGTCTCATTTGCCCGAATGAGTCGCCGACGGTTATGTTGATCAACGTTTTCTAACGCTTCTGGATAGTCTTGTTTCAGACGTTCAATCAACTCCGCATTCGTCAGCGTCTCGAGTTCTGCCCGAAGGACTGGATCGGCGGCCGCTGGAAACTCATATTCGTAAATCACACTATCGATGTAGAGCCCGCTGCCGCCGACCAAGAATGCTACTTTGCCGCGCTGCCAGATGTCCGTCATGGCGACCTCGGCCAAGCGTCGGAATTCACCCACCGAGAGCTTCTCGCCGGGTTCGACCACATCGAGTAAATGGTGCGGCACTCTGGCCTGCTCCGCTTTCGTAGGTTTAGCAGTACCGATATCCATACCTTTATAAATCGTCCGAGAGTCGGCGCAGATGATCTCACCGTTAAACTTCCCGGCCAGATCCAGCGCCAGATCGGTCTTGCCGCTCGCTGTCGGCCCGACTATAGCAATAAGTGGATGATTTACCATGCTAAATCGTTGTAACCATTACAATTATAAGTCCTCAGGCCACCACATTAGACGATCAATATCCAGATGTAGCGACGCGTCCAAAACGATACCCTCCTGTGTGAGTAATTCTGCCTGATGAGCCTGCCCGCCCGGGTAACCACTAGCCATGCCGCCGGTCTTATTGACCACCCGTTGCCATGGCAAGCCCACTGGCCCGAAATGCGCCAGCCCGCCGACGATCCGTGCCGCCCGTGGGCTGCCACAGAGCGCCGCGATCTGGCCGTAGGTCATCACGCGTCCGGCAGGAATTCGAGCTACCACGGCGTAAACTGCCTCCTTAAACTGGGCATCAGGCTCCATCGAGCACCTTGAGCCGCCAGACGCCGTCGGATCCGTTGCTGGGCTGGTAAGCAATCTCGCGTGGCCAGATCTGCTTATCGAGATCCTCGTTCGGCTCTGCCCAACGGATATCCTCATAAGCCACGCCATTAAGGGTAATCCCCGAGTGTGCCCATATAAGGCGATCTTCGAGGACCTCGATGATGAGGCCCATATGTGGGCCGCCATCTGGGGCTGACAGGCGAATCATATCCCCCGGCCGCATCTCATTGAGGCGCTCGATGCGGTGGGCCGTCTCGGGGTGACAGAGCCGCTCAACGTTCGTGATTCGCTCTGGCTCACGATCCCACTCTCGACAGATATCGGCTAATTTCGAATATTCTGGTACGTCGTCGGCGATGAGATCTCCCTTTGCCTCAGGATGAGCCGCCCAGAAGCCGAGGACTTCGCTACGGCGTAACACCAGATGCTGATCGAGCCCTCCGAGACCTCGCCATTCGAGCCAGCCGTTTAAGACTCGATAGACGAAGGCCGAACAATCGACCCCGATACCTTTAGAGGTCAGGAATGCTCTCATGGCCTCGGGTGTACTAGGCGCCGTAGTGTCTGAGCCAATCGCTTCTGTCACCGCAGCTTTGATCTGCGACGGGCTTCCCTTGCCCAGATACGGCGCCCCCTTATAGAACGGTGGGGCGTCGATATTGATCCAGTACGGCGTCCAAAATGTAACGCCTGCGGCGGTGAGGCGAAACTCATTCACCATGGTATGGAGCATTAACGCGTCGCGCTCGGGTTGAGACAGGTTTGGTTGGGCTCTCACTGTCTAGAGACTCGCGCGCGTAGCACGGCTCTTGGCCTCATTGGCCACGCTCTGAATAAAGTTGGCGATGCTCATCTCGGCGCTGCCGTCGTTGACGGCTAGATCAGCGCGTACCCGCGGCGTCACCTGGCCGCTCTCGGCCTCTTTAGCGCCGACTACGAGGGTATATGGCACTTTGGCCAGCTCAGAAGCACGAATCTTCTTACCGACGCTCTCATTGCTGTCATCGAGCTCGGCACGAATGCCGGCCGCGCGCAGATCGGCCAGCAGGGCCTGCGCACACTTGGCAACGGCCGCGTCGTCGTTCACCTGAGCCACACGAACCTGCTCAGGAGCCAGCCAGACCGGGAAACGCCCACCGGTCTGCTCAATGAGTAAGACCATGAAGCGCTCAATCGAACCCATGATGGCGGCGTGCGCCATCACGATGCGCTCGGCCTCACCCGCCTCGTTGGTACAGGTCAGGTCAAAGCCTTCAGGCTGCCCAAAGTCGAGCTGAATGGTGGCCGCCTGGAACTCACGGCCAAAGACATCGTGGCCGATGAAGTCGATCTTGGGGCCGTAGAAGGCGGCTTCACCCAGTCCATCGATGTAATCATCTTTAATATGAGCTTTAATGACTGCTTCAACGGCGGCCTCGGCTCGCTGCCAGGTCTTCTCATCGCCCACATAACTC